>JAWVWU010000282.1:0-4140 GCA_033723595.1 Marinobacter sp.
TACGCTCTGCGTATCCTTACCTCGTCCAGTTCCACGGTGCACAGCCGGGTCGTGAAAGCCAACACCCGGATGTTGCGAGAGCAGATCAGCCTCGGACGACTCAATCCCCCGATGAAGACCGAGAGCCTGTCCTATTTCATGGTTCGGCTCGCCGAGTCCTGCCTGTACAGCGATGTGATCTGCGGTCGGCCACCGCGTCTGGAAGAGCTTGAGGAAGCCTGCACCGCGGTTCAGATACTGCTTGGCGGCGCTCCACCAGAGCGCAGCTGAGCCACCTCCGGACCACCTACATATTGGCCCGGTGCTGGGCGCCATCGACCGGAATGCAGGCGCCAGTCACCCAACTGGCGGCCACATCGGAGGCCAGGAAAGCGGCCACCCGGGCCACTTCCTCCGGCAACCCGAAACGGCCCTTCGGGATCCGTTTGAGCGTGGCCTCATAGCGCGCCGGGTTACCGGTGCGAGCCTTGTCCCAGACACCACCGGGAAACTCGATCGACCCCGGGGCAATGCTGTTGACCCGGATATTGTCCGGCCCCAGCTCAACGGCCAGGGATTTGGCGTAACTGATCAGCGCCGCCTTGGTCGCCGCGTACGGCGCCGTCGTGCCGACCTCGATACCCGAGATGGACGACATCAAAATAATGTTGCCGCCGCCCGCCGCTTTCATCCAGGGCACCACCCGGGTGACGGCCCGCACGGACGCCATCAGGTCCAGATTGACGTTGGCCTGCCAGGCCTTGAGGTCGTTGCCGGCCCCCAGTGCCGAGACGTTGCTTACCAGAACGTCCACGCTACCGAGGCTTTCCCGGGCATTGTCGAGGAACCGGTTCAGAGCCTCTTCGTCACCTACGTCACAGGCTTCCCGGTAACCGCGCACGCCGGCCGCCTCGATCTCCCTGAGGGCCTCATCCAGCGGCGCCTCGCTGCGCGCGCAGATTGCGACATTGGCGCCCTCCGCTGCCAGCGCCAGCGCAATCGAACGGCCGATGCCCTTGCTGCCGCCGGTAACAACGGCGTTCTTGCCTTTCAGTTGCAGATCCATAGCGCTACCTCTCTGAAGCGTGAGTTACCGGCTGGGCGCCGGAATCACGGCCATGGTCAACCGCGACATGCACACCAGCTTGCCCTGTTCATTCTCGATGCGGATTTCCCACACCTGCGTAGTGCCCCCCACGTGCAAAGCCCTGGCGGTGCCATAAACCCAGCCCGAGGACGCGGAGCGAATGTGGTTGGCATTGATCTCAAGCCCGACCGCTACCTTGTTGTCGCCGCGAATGCACTGGTTCGCGGCGACACTGCCAAGGGTCTCGGCGAGCACACAGGACGCGCCACCGTGCAGGATGCCGAACGGCTGGACCGTTCGCTCGTCGACCGGCATACGGCCACGAAGGAAGTCGTCACCAACTTCCAGAAACTCGATACCGAGACGGCTGACCGCGGTGTTTTCTGATCGCTCGGTCATCCCTTCCAGCGTGGGTGTAACGGTCCAGATGCTCATCGATAACTACCCTTTCTGATCAACGATGGTTGGATTACAACTGCAGGGCACGCACTTCCAGGAATTCCTCAAGGCCCCATTTGCCAAACTCGCGGCCGATGCCCGAATGCCCGAAACCGCCGAACGGCGCCAGCGGGTTGAAGGCACCGCCATTGACGAATACCTGGCCGGTCCGCAGCTTGCCCGCAACTTTCTTCGCGCGCTCCTGGTCTCCGGACCAGACCGCGCCTGACAGGCCGTAAGCCGTGCCGTTGGCGATGCGGATGGCGTCTTCCTCATCCTGATACGGGATCACGCACAGTACCGGCCCGAAAATTTCTTCCTGGGCGATGCGACTGTCGGGTTTGACGTTGCCAAAAACCGTCGCACTGACAAAGTAGCCGTTGGGGTTCACCCCGTCCGGCTTGTCGGCGCCGCCTGCCACCAGGGTCGCGCCTTCCTCGATACCGAGTTTGATGTAATCGAGCACTTTATCGCGCTGCTGGGCCGAGGCCAGTGGCCCCAGGCGTGTGGTTTCTTCCAGCGGGTTACCCGGGGTCATCTTGGCCACGACTTCAGCCGCCAGTTCACAGGCTTCGTCGTGTTTGTCCGCCGGGACCAGCATCCGGGTCAACGCCGTACAGGTCTGACCGGAATTCAGCAGGCAATTGTTGATCGTGCCTTTGACCGAGGCCTTGAGGTCGGCGTCCGGCAGAATCACCGACGCTGACTTACCCCCCATCTCCAGCGCGATGCGCTTGAAGTCGTCCGCCGCCGCATGGGCAATCAGATGACCGGTACGGGTAGAGCCGGTGAACGACACCATACGCACTTTCGGATGCTTGATCAGGGTATCGCCGACTTCCTGGCCCAGGCCGCAGACCAGGTTGAACACACCCTTGGGCAGGTCGGTGCCGTCGAGGATTTCAGCCAGGATATAGGCGCTGCCCGGGGCAATCTCGCTGGGCTTGAGCACGATCGAGCAGCCCGCCGCGATGGCCGGAACCACCTTCAGGATCACCTGGTGCAGCGGATAGTTCCAGGGCGTGATACAGCCCACCACACCGACGGGCGCGTACTGGACTTCGGAATTACCGGACTGCTCGGTAAACGGAAAGTCCGGCAGCATTTTGATGTAGGTCTCGGTAACCGCGGCCGGCAGCCCCGCCTGGATGCCAGTCGCCAGCTTGATAGGCATACCGACTTCGCGGCACACCGTTTCGGCGATTTCAGCGCCACGCTCTTTCAGGCCGGCATGCAGTTGCTTGAGCACGGCCAGACGCTGGTCCACGGTGGACTCGGACCAGGTTTCAAACGCCTTGTCGGCAGCCGCAATAGCCTGCTCCATTTCATCGCGACCGGCGGCTGGCACTTTGGCCATCACCTCACCGGTACCGGATTCAAAAACATCGATGGTATCGCCAGACCAGTCAACCCACTGGCCGTTGATGTAGTTCCTGCTCAGATCTTTCATCGTTTTGCTCCTTGGGTCTGGATTCAGTCAAAGACGATCACGCCACGTGCGTTTTTGCCCGCCACCATATCGTCGAAGGCCTGACCGGCTTCGTCGATGGTGTAGGTGCGGGTGATCAATTCATCAAGCTTGAGCTTGTCGGCCTTGTAGAGCGCCAGAATACGGGGGAAGTCAAATTGCGGCCGGGCGGAACCCAGCCAACTGCCCTTGATGGTACGTTCGTCGGCCGGCAGGGACAATGTGCCAATGGTGGTCTTGTCCTTGGGATCGGCGACACCAACCACGATCGCCGTGCCGCCACGGCCCAGCGCCTTGTAGGCCTGCGCGACCACGGCACCGGACCCGACACATTCAAACGCGTAGTCGACACCGCCACCGGTCAGCTTTTTCACGGCCTTACCGGCGTCTTCCACCTCGTTGATGTTGATGGTGTGTGTGGCACCGAACTCCCGTGCGGTGGCCAGCTTGCTGTCGCTGGTATCAACCGCCACAATCATTTCGGCACCCGCCGTGCGGCAACCCTGAATCGCGTTCAGTCCAACGCCGCCCACCCCGAACACGGCCGCGCGTGAGCCCGGCTCCAACTTGGCGGTGTTGAATACGGCACCCACGCCGGTCATCACTGCGCACCCGACCAGGGCCGCGTTCTGCAGGGGAATGTCCTTGTCGATCTTGACGCAGTTGTCCACGTGCATGGTGGCGTATTCCGCCATCACGCCGCAGGCGCCGAATACGTTCAGCGGCTCGCCATCGGCACCCTTGGTGCGCACGGTGCCATCGGGCAGGGTAACCATCGCCTTGCGGGCGCCTTCACACAGCACCGGACGACCGCGAACACACTGGCGGCACTTGCCACACATGGAAATGAACGAGCTGACCACATAGTCGCCGACCTCAAAGCCGGTCACACCCTCTCCAACCTCGATCACTTCGCCGGCGCCCTCATGACCGAGCACCAGCGGTGCCGGATAGGGGATTTTGCCGGTGGCCGCGGACAGGTCACTGTGACACACACCGCAGGCGGCAACCTTGATGGTCACTTCGCCCCGCTTGGGACCTTCGACCGTGATGGTTTCGACCTGAACGGGCTGTCCCCATTCGCGAACGACAACCGCTTTTGCCTGACGACTCATACTGATCGCTCCTGCTCTTGATAGGTTTCCGGCGCAGCCGGCAACATCGCTCA
>JAWVWU010000283.1:0-4113 GCA_033723595.1 Marinobacter sp.
ACAATCAGGCTGAATTCACGCCCGAGGTCGTTAATCCGGTCGTTGCCCTGCTCATTCACCACCTGCATGCAGACCGTATCGGCGCCGGCAGGCTGACCGGATTGGGCCGCCCGATCCTGGCCCGGCTTGCCGCAGGCCACGATGCCCGGGCCGCACTCGCCCGGCTCGCCGCCCTGCTCCGACAACCGCCAGATTCGGTCACTGCACTGGGTTTCCAGGCGGATATCGGTCGCTTCGTTGGCGCCGATCCACCAGCCCGGCTTTTCGGCGGTCTGCCAGCTAAGTCGCACCTGACGGGGTTCGCCGGCCGAATTGGTTGCCGGAAACACGGCGTAATGAGTGTAATAGCTGGCGCAACCACTGAGCAGGCTCAGTGCCAGCACAAGGACAAACAGGCGGGGCGTGTTCATGTTGCATTCTCTCAACGGGGTCGGTAGGTGATCCATCACCGGGTCGTCATGGCCGCAGTCTGAACGGGTGCGAGGCGCCTCCGTTCGGCCCGCGGCCCGCTATTCGTCCCGAAACTGCAAGCCAAAACCGTCAACGGTCCTGCGCACAACGACCATGTCCAGCACCGGCGCAGGCACCGGCAGGCCCTGTACCTGAACCTGGACCTCATCGCCCACGGCCGGGGCAAAATCGTCTTCCACGACAATAAAGATCCCGCCGTCCGAAATATCACGGGTTGAAAACAAACGGGGTTCGAACTCCGGGTGGGTGACACTGACCTTGGCGTTCAGTGCTGTTCTTATGTGTTCCCTGCGATCTTCTGCTGACATTCAGCTACCGCCCATGCGCCCTGACCTGGTGAATGAACGAACTCGACAACAAGACGGGTATTCCGGCGAAGAACACCGCGGGCCTGATCGGCCAGCCCGATGGCAGTCGGCCTGATCCGTGCCCGCGCTCCGGGTGCGCCGACGATCCGGCACACCGGGAACACGCCTTCTGGAGTTACGTTCCTGAAAGACCACTGAATAATAGCACTATTTCGAGAAATCGGGGTTGGCTATCGTGCCGGCATTATCGGTAAATGTGACGACGATAACGGGCTCAGGACAGGCCGGCGCCGGGCATTGGTGCCGTGTGCGCATCCTGGATCACAAACCGGCCCTTGAACACGGCCAGCGGCTGCCGTCCGGCACTGTCTCCGGACGCGCCACTGTAGATGTTGGTGACCAGATTCAGGCGGCCCTTGCCGTAACGGGCCAGGGTCTTGTGGAAACGCGCGACCAGGGCGTCATCGGGCATTTCGCAGACGGCAGAAAAGTCATCCGCGACCGGGCCCAGGTAGGTGATCTCTCCGCTTTGCACGACCACCCGGCCTACCAGGCCGGCGTCTTCAAGCTGTAGCTCCACCAGGCCCCAGGCCGCCACCACCGCAACCGCGTAGATACTGCCGCCAAACGCGGTCATCTGATGATTTCGATTGGGCGCAAGCGGCGCGCTTACCCGAAGGCTGCGGCCGTCGTAGGCGTCCAGATGAACCTCCAGGCAACGCGTTAGCGGAATCACGTCATTGATGCGTTTCTGAAAGCGGGCCAGCTGGGGCATCCCGAAAAACCTCCACATAGGCAAGGAGAGACAGCAGGGCTAAGCCGGCCAGACCCTGGCGGCACACGCTCACGACCCGTCGATGAGTCGGTCCATGAGCGCTCTGTCCTAACGTTCAGTCTAGATTTGGTGGCGCTGTTTAACCATGCGACATACGTCGCGCCCGATGCCTGCCGGCGCGGCTCCGTCAGAGCAGCCGATACAAAAACGCCCCCCGGAAAACCGGGGGGCGTGTCATGGGCGATCAGGCCAGCGGCGAGCCGGTTACTGCCAGATCACCGGCTTGTTACTGGCGTACCACTGGTCCAGATCCACCTTGTAGGCGTCTTCAACCACATTCCGTTTGAGCTTCATCGTCGGCGTCAGGAAGTCGTTCTCGATGGTCCATTCATCCTTGACCACCACCAGGAACTTCAACTGCTCATGCGGATCGACAGAGCTGTTAACGTTCTTGAGCAACGCCGAAAAACTCTCCTCCAGCGTCTGCCGATAGGCGTCGTCCGCCAGTTTGCTGCGGGCCTCCTCGCCGAGCATGACCAGGCAGTGTGGCTGGGTGTAGTTCTCGCCCGACACGCAGACCATCTCGATGTCCGGATGACTCATCAGCTTGTTCTCGATGGGCGCCGGCGCGATGTACTTGCCCTTGCTGGTCTTGAAGATCTCCTTGATCCGACCGGTGATCTTGAGCCGGCCCAGGGCGTCCACCTCGCCTTTGTCGCCGGTTTTCAGGAAACCGTCCTCGGTAAAGGTCTCGCGGGTTTTTTCCTCGTCCTTGTAGTAGCCGACCATGGTCGCCGGGCTTTTGACCAGAATTTCACCCTGTTCGCTGATCTTCACCTCGACGCCCGGCAGCGCCTCTCCCACATAGCCGGTGCGTGCGCGGCCGGGCTTGGTCATGTGGGAATAGGCAAAGTTCTCGGACATCCCGTAGCCTTCCAGCAGCTCCAGACCGAGCGACCGGTACCAGTCCAGAATGTCATGGGCGAGCGGCGCGGACCCGCTGCCGGCAAAGCGGACATGCTGCAGGCCGAGGTTGGTGAGCACCTTTTTCTTGATCACACGGTTCAGCAGCGGAATCTTCAGCAGCCGGGCCAGCTTGTCCTTCGGCATCTTCTGGAAGACCCCGTGCTGGAACTTGATCCAGATTCGCGGAACCGCCAGGAACAGCGTCGGCTGCGCCCGCTTCAGATCCTCAACGAAGGTATCGAGGGAATCCGCGAAGAACAGACGAAAGCCCTTGTTCATCGAGCCCAGCTCCACCACAAAACGCTCGAACACGTGGGACAGCGGCAGGTAGGACAGCATCCGCTCATTGCTGCTGACGTCCAGCGCCTCGGTGCCGCCTGCGGAGGCATACGCCAGGTTCTCAAAGCTCAACACCACGCCTTTGGGGCGCCCGGTACTGCCCGAGGTGTAGACAATGGTGGCCATGTCCTTCGGGTCACGCTCGACGTTGTTCTCAAGCGGCGGGAACTTGGTGACCAGGTCGTCCCAGGTCTTGAAGTCGTTGGGCGGGCTCAAGGGGTAGGATATGCACTGCACCGAGTCCGGCACACCGGATTTCATGCTGTCCCAGTCATCCAGCTTGCCCACGAACAGGACTTCGCAGCCGGCGTGGTCCAGGATGTAATTCACGGTATCCGCGTTGAGCGTCGGATACAGCGGCACGGATACATGTCCGGCCATCCAGATCGCCCAGTCCGACATGATCCAGTGGGCACAGTTCTTGGACATGATGCCGATGCGGCTCTGGGGCGGCAGGTTCAGGGACACCAGGTAGGCTGCCATGCGGCGGGCCTCGCCAACGGCCCGGCGCCAGGTGTAGTCAATCACCTTGCCATCGCCCATCGGCTGGGTCATGTAGATGGATTCCGCCCGCGCGGTCTCCCAGTGGTAAATCATATCCAGGGGCAGTTTATATTCGCTGGTCATGGGCCATCCTTGCGATTTTCTAGTTATTGGTTGTCGGTCTGTCTGGTTATCAGTTCGTCATTAAAGCAACTACTTCATCATAGCCATTTCCACGAAAATGTGACTTGTTTGCAACTATTTTTTACGATCGGTTCAGCAAAACGCGACGTTATGCGATTGTCCGGCCCGGTCAGGCCGGCAGTGCGACAATCCCCAACCCCGGGCGCACAGCGGGCAGACGCTGTGGTAAACTTCCGGCCCTTCACCCACACCACAGGTAATCGGGGAACCCACCATGCCCAAACTGATCCTGCGCGCCCTGGCGGCGACGCTGCTACTGTCGTGCCTGGGCTCTGCCCACGCGGACAACGACAAAGTCGTTGCCATTACCCAGATCGTTGAACACCCGGCCCTGGATGCCGTTCATGAGGGCATCAAGGACGAACTGACCGAACGGGGCTATGTCGAGGGCGATAACCTCAAGCTGATGTTCGAAAGCGCCCAGGGCAACGTCGGTATTGCCGCCCAGATTGCCCGTAAATTCGTCGGCGCCGGTCCGGATGTCATCGTGGCAATTGCCACACCGTCGGCCCAGACCGTGGCCGCCGCCGCCCATGATATCCCCGTGGTGTTCTCCGCCGTGACCGA
>JAWVWU010000284.1:0-4108 GCA_033723595.1 Marinobacter sp.
TGAGGCCAATGTGTGAATACGCGGATTACGCATGAAAGTCAGTCTCTGACAGCGATCTCGATGCCTTCCGTGGCCACCTGGGCCAGATGACGAATTTGTTCTTCGGTAATGACATACGGTGGCATGAAGTAAATCACATTACCCAGTGGGCGCAACAGCGCCTGGCGGGTCAGGGAGTGACGATAGACTTTCATGCCGCGTCGCTCCTGCCAGGGGAAGGGCGTCTTGCTGGCCCGGTCCTTGACCATTTCGATGGCCAGGGTCATGCCGTGTTGACGCACATCGCCGACATGCGGGTGATCGGTCAGGTGCGCAACCGATTCGCGCATGCAGGCCGACAGCCGACGGTTGTGGTCAATTACGTTGTCGTCCCGGAAAATGTCCAGGGTGGCCAGAGCCACCGCGCAGCCAATGGGGTTGCCCGTGTAGCTGTGGGAGTGCAGGAACGCCCTCAGGGTTTCGTAGTCGTCGTAAAACGCCTCGTAAACCGTGTTGGTGGTCAGCACCACCGACAGCGGCAGGTAGCCGGCGGTCAGGCCCTTAGACAGACACATGAAATCGGGGGTAATGCCGGACTGCTCGCAGGCAAACAGCGTGCCGGTGCGGCCGAAGCCCACGGCGATTTCGTCAGCAATCAGATGTACGCCGTAGCGGTCGCAGGCTTCCCGGAGTTTGGTGTGGTAAACCGGGTGGTGCATGCGCATGGACCCGGCGCACTGGATGAGCGGCTCGACCACGACCGCGCAGATCTCATCATGCTGCGTCGCCAGAATCTGCTCCATGGCCTCGAACTGGCGCAGGGCATAGGCCTCTTCGGATTCACCCGGCTCGCGGTTGTAGGCATCGGGGGAGGGCGCGGTGATCACTTCCATCAGCAGCGGTTGGTAGGTGTCCTTGTACAGGGGGACATCGCCCAGCGCCAGAGCGCCCAGGGTTTCACCGTGGTAGCTGTTGCCAAGGTTGACGAAGTTCTTCTTGGCCGGCTTGCCGCAGTTTTTCCAGTAGTGATAGCTCATCTTGAGCGCCGCCTCGATGGCAGACGAGCCGTTGTCGGCGTAGAAGCATTTATCCAGTCCGTCCGGCGTCACCTCGATCAGTCGTTCCGACAGGTTGACCACGGGCTCATGGGTGAAGCCGGCGAGCATGGCATGCTCAAGCTGTTCAATCTGGTCACGAATCGCGCCGTTGATGCGCGGGTTGGCGTGGCCGAACAGGTTGACCCACCAGCTGCTGACCGCATCGATGTAGCGATTGTTTTCAAAATCTTCCAGCCAGACACCTTCACCCCGTTTGATGGGAATCAGTGGAAGGGATTCGTGATCCTTCATCTGGGTACAGGGGTGCCAGACTGATTTCAGGTCCCTGGCGACGATGTCGGCATTGCGCATGCGTGAGTCTCCGGTCTGCCTGGTTCAGCGTGCTGAAGCGGGCGGGTGTGCATTTCGGCCACCCATGATACTGGTGCCGGGCTGGCCGATGCCAGTGCGTGATGGCGGTTTGTGGCCCGGGGGGGCATGACACCAACCACATCAGCCTGAGGGTGCCGTACGATGTGCCGCTGTCGGGGCAGCACCTGGAGGGTTTCTGCCCGGGGAAAGGGAGCACAGGATCGGGCCGGCGCATTAGGCCGCCCCGGGGCGTTACCGGCGACGCCGGTGACCCTGTCCGTCGATGGGATGCGCAGGAAAGGTGTGCCGGCGGGCCGGAAATAACCGGGTCAGCCGACACGGGGGTGGCTGCTGACCCGGACCCGATCAGTGCTTGAGCACCCGCGAGAGGAACGACTGGGTGCGTTCGTTCTGGGGGTTGTCGAACACGTCCTCGGGTTTGCCTTCCTCGACGATCTGGCCCTCATGGATGTAGATCACCCGGTCCGCCACTTCCCGGGCGAACCCCATTTCGTGGGTGACCACCATCATGGTCATGCCGTCTTTAGCCAGGCCCCGCATGACGTCCAGCACTTCGCCGATCATTTCCGGGTCCAGCGCCGAGGTGGGCTCGTCAAACAGCATCAGTCGCGGCTCCATGGCCAGCGCCCGGGCGATAGCGACCCGCTGCTGCTGGCCGCCGGAGAGCTGGCTCGGATACTTGTCCGCCTGGCTGCCGATGCCGACCCGTTCGAGCAGCCGGGTGGCGTTGCTGGCCGCTTCGTTTTCCGGGGTTTCCTTCACCTTTATGGGTGCCAGCATGATGTTCTTCTGCACCGTCAGGTGCGGGAACAGGTTGAACTGCTGAAACACCATGCCCACTTCCTTGCGGATGGTGGCCAGGCCCTTCTGGCTCTCGCCACGGGGCAGAAGTGTCTCGCCGTCCACGTTGAGCTGGCCTGACTCGTACTCCTCGAGGCCGTTGACGCACCGGATCAGCGTTGATTTGCCCGACCCGCTGGCCCCGATGATCACCACCACTTCGCCTTGCTCAACGGTCAGGTTGATGTCTTTGAGGACATGAAGCTTGCCGAAGTACTTGTTCAGGCCCTGCATGCTTACGATATGTGTCATGGAAATCGCTCTCGTCAGATGGTGGCTCTGGTCAGGTCGACGCAACGCCGCGACGCTCAAGCGTGCGCAGGATCAGGGACAGTGACAGCGTGATGCACAGGTACAGGATCGCCACCACAAAGTAGACTTCGAAGGCGGTAAACGTGTTGGCAATGTACACCTGTCCCTGACGGACCAGTTCGCCGACGCCGATCACCGAGAACAGCGATGTGTCCTTGATGCTGACAATGGCCTGGTTACCCAGCGGCGGAATCATCCGGCGAAACGCCTGAGGCCAGATAATCGACCAGAAGGTCTGCGACCGGGACAGTCCAAGGGACAGTCCGGCTTCCGACTGACCGCGATCAATCGACTGCACGCCACCGCGCACGACTTCCGATATATAGGCGCCGGAGTTCAGGGCGATCGCGGCAATACCGGCGGTCAGCGGGTCAATGGGGCCGCCGATCAGGTCCGGCAGGCCGTAAAAAATAAACAGCACCTGCACGAGGATCGGCGTGCCCCGGAAGACCTCGATGTAGGTGGTGGCGGGCCAGCGCAGCAAGCGCCGCTTGTTGATGCTCAGCAGCCCGAAAATAATGCCCAGGGCGAAGCCGATCAACAGGCCACCGAAGGAAATCAGGAGGGTGTAGGGGATGCCTTTGAGCAGGAACGGTATCGAATCGATGGCCGCCTGCCAGTCAAACTGGAACTGGAAATCCACGGTTGGGTTCTCCCTGCAGAATTAAGGGATGCGCCGGCACCCGGGCCGGCGCATCGGGCGGGGCTGTTACATGCTGTCAGGCATGTCGCCGAACCACTTCTCGTAGATCTTCTTGTAGGTGCCGTCTTCCTTCATGGACGCAAGCGCCTTGTTGACGGGGCCAACCCACTTGCTGCCGTCTTTCAGGGCGATGCCATACTGCTGGCCTTCGTACATCTTGCCAACAGTCTTGACCTTGCCCTTACCCTTGGTGCGGGAGAAGTAGCCCACGTTGGGGGCGTCATACAGTACCGCGTCGACGCTGTGGTTCATCAGCGCCATGTACATGTCGGAGCTGCCCGGATACGGGGTCACGCCGTCGTTCTTGCTCAGGTTTTTGGTCAGGTAGTCGTAGCTTGTGCTACCGATCTTGGTGCCGACTTTCTTGCCGTTGAGGTCATCCAGTTTGCTGATGTCGCCCTCGCCGCTGCGAACCAGAATGCGCAGGCCGGAGTCGTAGTACGGGTCCGAGAAGTCGACGATCTTTTCGCGCTCTTTGGTGATGGTGATGCCGGCGATGGCGATGTCCACGTTGCCGGTCTGGAGCGCTGGAATGATGCCGTTGAAATCCATGGTCTTGAGGTCGATGTCGAAACCGGCGCGGTCGGCCACCTCACGGATGATTTCCATGTCGAAGCCGATCATCTTGCCGGACTCCTGATCCATCATCTCGAACGGTACGAAGCTGGGGTCGGTCACGACCTTCAGCGTTTCGGCATTAACGGCGCTGGCGGCGAACGTCAGCGCCACAGCGGCGCCCAGAGTCTTTAACCATTTGCTGTTCATAACGTCTCCTTGGTTTTCGTTTTTTTGAAACCTCGGGGTAGATATTCAGGAGGTTTCTCACCCTTGCATGCAGCGGTAA
>JAWVWU010000285.1:0-4096 GCA_033723595.1 Marinobacter sp.
ATGACACTGATGCTGGCCGGTGCCTGCATTGCTTTGAGCGCAGGTTCTGTCATGGCTGACCGGCAGCACCCGGAGCACGACCGGCCGGAGCACCACGGGCATGATATACGGCCTCTCAAAGTAGCGCTGTGGGGCGATCAATTTTATGCCGATGACGCCCAGGAAAAAGCAGCGAAAGCAAAACAGACGATCGATTCGATGAACGCCCATCACCTCGATTTCACACTCTATGCGGGTGACACCAAGAACGGCCACAGTCAATGCACGGACAGTGCCATCGGTCAGGATGTACTGGATCGCTTTGAACGTTTGAAGGCTCCAACGTTGTATTCCGTGGGCGATAACGAGTGGACCGATTGTCATCGCACCAGCAACGGCAGCTATGACCCGCTGGAACGTTTGTCGTACCTGCGCAAGGTCTTTTTCAGCAAAGAGGTGAGCCAGGGCCGACACCCACTCAAGGTTATGCGTCAGGGCCAACTGGGCGAAGAGTTCAGTGAGAACAGTCGCTTTGTTCGCAGCAACGTGGAATTCGTGGCACTGCATATCCCCGGCAGCAACAACAATCTGGTGGCCACTGACGGCCAATGCACCAAGAAGTCCAACCGCGGGCCGTCTGATTGCGCAGCCGCCTCCGCGGAATACCGGGCTCGCAATGCGGCCGACATTGCCTGGCTTGAAGACGCGTTTGCTGAGGCAAAGGCCAACCACTACGCCGGTGTTGCTATCGTCATTCAGGCTGATATCTACTTTCCGTTCGAGCTGAGTGACGGTGGCTATGCCGAGCAGTTCCTGCCTCAGCTGGATGCCAGCAACGGATACTCCGATTTCTTCCGGACACTGGTCCGTGAAACCCAGAGCTACGATGGTCAGGTCGTGCTGATTCACGGTGATTCGCACTACTTCAAGCTGGACAAGGCCATGTACAACCCGGATGGTCGGCTGACGCCCAACTTTACGCGCGTCGAGGTATTCGGCGAGGAAGACAACAGCTGGGTGGAGATGACGGTCGATCCACGTACTGAGACAGTGTTTTCATTTGAGCCGGTGGTCCTGCAGTGAAGATCATCGCGAATGGCGGCGCGGGTGCCCTGGCCGTCCCTGTCACACTGCACACCGAGTGATTGCAATTGGGCAGAAAAAAGCCGCTCCCGGTCGGGAGCGGCTTTTTTCATTATGCCGCCGTTTCCAAACGCTACAGCTTCTTCTTGCGCCTGCTGAGGCCAAGGCCAACCAGACCCAGGCCCAACAAGGCGAATGCGCCTGGTTCTGGCACGGGTGTAACCATCGTCACGCGGGCAACGAAGTCATTGAAATCGCGATCACCGCCACCATTCTGGTCGTCCCAGAACAGAATGTAGTTGTCAGAGTTGTCGGCGTATTGGAAGGCAAGCATATGGTCTTGCCCATCGCTGTTCAGAGAATTACTGCTGAACCACTGATGGCCCTGGTTGGTGTCGAGAAAAAAGACAAACGGATCAGGGGCGGCCGAAATGCTATGCCAACCAATGTCACCTTCATTGAGAACGATCTGCTGGCCGGTCCCGTCGGTGTTGGCGTAGCCCATCGAATTATTGTAGCCCGAAATTTCGGCTTTGAATTTGACTTGAGCACCGGCCAGCGTGGACCAGAAAGCATCCGTACTGAGCGCTGTGGTGTTGAAATTAGAAAGGGTGATATTGCCGCCGGCGGAATTTGCCTGCGTGGCCAGATCGTTAAACGTCGGAATAGCCGAGGCCTGGGCACTCAACAACAGGGACGCTGCGATAACGGTTGTTTTTAATAATTTCATCTACGCTGCTCCAGCGAAAATATGGCGATGGGAGTAGGTTCGGTCTACCCAGAGTACGACTGGCTCTAAGCATTTAATGTGCCATATAAAAATATGCATAATTATCAGTGTCTTGAATCTAATAAAATCGGCTGGGCTTTATTAGTGTAAAAAATATCGACGCAAAAAAGGGGTTAGGCAGTGCGGTTACCCGGACTGGTAGTGCGGGCGAACAGACTCAGCCTTGGCCCGGCCGGCCAGCGCGAGCTCCCTCACCTGAGCAAGGTCGGCGTCCGTGAACACGCCGTTAACGCCTGAAATGGCCGCCAGCTGCATGCCGTGCTTCAGGCCCATCCGGTAAATGTCGCGTACCTTTTCCCATTCAATGCTGCGTCCGAGGGTGTAGTTCTCGAAACGGCCCTCGAGCGCCAGCACGATGGTTTCTGCCAGGCAGGCGTAGGCAATGCCCGGCGGCAGGCCGATGTCTTTCATGACCACGTTGCCGGGTAGCTGGATCTCCCCTGACTCAATCACCAGGACGTCCGGCCGCTTAGCGACATCCGCCGCGGGAATGTCCAACGGGCGTGCCACGTCGGTGATTACGCAGCCGGGCTTGACCTTCATGATGTCCAGTACCCGTTTGCCTGCCCCGGAGGTGGCTGTGACGACCATATCCATGTCCGCCAGATCCCGTTCGGTGGACGCCGCCAGATACAGCGTGGCATCCGGGGTCTCGGACAGAATGCTCTCCTTGAGAGCGAGCAGTTTTGCCGGCTCGGGCGAGACCAGGTAAAGCGTGTCCACGGCCTTGGCCAGCAGTCGCGAACAGACTGAGCCGATGGCTCCGGTCGCGCCGACGACCATGGCCTTGCCCTGCATTTTGCCACTGGGGCCGATAGCGACCAGCCCCAGTCGCCGACTGGCGTCATGGGCGGCCCAAAGCGCGCCGGAGGCGCTGTAGCTGTTGCCGGTGGTGATTGGCAGCGGCGCACGTTTGGCGACGGTGACACCGGCGTCACCAACGACCTTGGTAAACGCGCCCAAGCCCATGATCTGGGCGCCCAGACGCCTGGCCAGGCGGGCGGCTGCGAGCAACTGGCGATAGGTGAACTCGGGGCCATGGGCCATGATCTGCTTTGGGGTGCCACCGACAGTGATCAGCCAGCCTTCGACTTCGGCGCCCGTTGGCGAACGAATGCCACTGACGCGGGAGTAGACAAAGGGGGGTGTGTAGGCGGCGGCTTTCTCCACCAGGTCCATGACCGGAGCCGGGGCCAGTCTGGCTATCCAGTCCAGCGGCGGTTTTTTGGTCAGGTACTGCTGGGACAGTGGGTGAATCACGAAGGCAAAGCGGTTGACGCGGCGATAGCCGTCTGGGTAGAGCAGTCTTGGCTGGAGGGCCAGTGACGTGATGATTTCCAGGTAATCATCCTGAGTCAGCTGGTCCGCCGACCTGTCGAGGGCAGCGGTGATCATGGCCTCCAGCACGTTAATGCTGACTGGCCGCGGCAGAACCCTTGGGTTGTAATCGATTACCATTGCCACCCCCGAATCCCGCAACCGGGACAGCTGACGGTCGGAGACTCCGGAGGTCACCAGGGTTTTGTTGACCAGTTCATGGCCGGTGTAATGCATCAGTTGATCGTGACTGCCGATCACCACATGGGCGTCGCTGACTGCCCGGTGCAAGGATCCGTCGAGCAGGTTCTGCGCGGTGGCGTAAAGCTGATCGGTGAGCCAGGTCAGCGATCGTGGTGAAGCAGCCCTGACGTCCAGCGTCGGTGCGGTCAGCTTCGTGTAGCGCTCCAGTTGACCGAGGGACGTCAGCAGCCGCGGTACGCCAAACTGCAGGAAAGGATCGGCGAAAAACAGGTTTTCTGTATATTCCGAGAGCACCGCCGCGAGGCGATAGTGGGTCTGGCCGCTGAAACAAAGCACACGGGCATTGTCGAAAAAATGCCCCAGGGTGGCCTGGGTATGGCGTATCGCCCATTCCTGAAGGATCCAGCGCAAGGTTGCGCCGGTTGTGATGGGTACGTCTGTGACCGCTTGCAGGAGACAGTCGGTCTCCGGTCGCCGTATCAGGTAGGTGCCAACCCTGTCATGGTCCTGTACATGCCCCAGTCCAATGGCATCGGCCGTCCGCTGCGCGTCCCTGAGCAGATCCAGGGCGTGACCCGTGTCGCCATTGGCGCCGCGGCGAATGACCCGAAACGACTGTCCCAGGAACTCAGTCTCGAAGTCATAATCTCGATCGGAGTCGCCGAGACTCACGCTGATGACCGTCTTCATGCAACCTCCTGGCCGCCTTTGGCCTCAATCGGG
>JAWVWU010000286.1:0-4093 GCA_033723595.1 Marinobacter sp.
CGTGCCGCGCGCATTGTGGCCGATCGCATCAAGCAGATGCCGGTTTATGACCGGATGGATCATGACAAGCAGTTCGTGACTCATCGCAGTGGGCTGATACGCAAAGTGGGATCGCTACAGGAAGCCGCAAAACAGATTTGTGGTTACTCCTGGCCCAACCAGTACGTCAATGCGTTTCGCACTGAAGTCAAGGGCGGCGGCGACGGTGCCGGCGAGGGCGCGCTTTTCGGGGATGCCGGATTACCGCCGATCACCCTGGTGGGCACCAGTTTCAGTCATGGTGCCATCGACTATAACTTCGCCGGCTGGCTCCAGGAATACCTGGGCGTGGATATACTCAACGTTGCCATTGCAGGCGGTAGTTACGACGGCTCGATGTTTGAATACCTGCAGTCCGACAATTTCCGCAAGTCGCCTCCGAAAATCCTCATCTGGGAAGTACCGGCCTATCACAACCTCGACACGGTGGAGTTCTACCGGCAGGTCATTCCGCTCATTACCAACGGGTGTGCCGACCGCAACGTCGTGCTGCAAAACACGACGGCCGTGAAAGCGGGCAGGACGGAAGTCCTCTACAACGGGGGCGGCCAATTCATCGAGATGCCCAGTGGCCAGTACCTGATCGACCTTCAGTTCAGCGACCCCGGCATCAAGGAAGCGGATGCCTTTGTCTGGTACGTGTTTGGTCGCAAGGATCGGATGGACCTGGAATACGGCAAGCGGGTCAAGAGTTCGGGCCGCTTTGTATTTGATCTGCGCGAAGGAGAGGAGTGGAGCGATGAACGCTTCATGTCTCTGGACCTGAAGCTCAAGCCGGAACAGATCACCGATGGCCTGACGGTGACGGCCAAAATCTGTCGCCGGCAGGACCTTTGAGCCATGCAACGTCAATCGACGAGGTGCAACATGAATGCGCAATGGAAACCGTCGCTCAGCACGGGCGGCCAGATCGCCAGAACACTGGTGACCACCGTCTTGCTCAGCACGCCTGGAGTCACCTCCGCCGAGGTCGCGCAATGCGCGGATGCCGGGCTTCGCCCGCCTGCGGGCTATTACCAGGCGCCGGCCGCCAGTGACGGCGGCGACTACAACTGCGAATCCGTTCCGCCGTTCACCGACTCGCTGGTCTTCACCAGCAAGTATGAGGGCAGTGATGATGCGCGCAATGAACTTAACCAACAGGCGGAACAGGAATACCACGCCGCCGTTGAAAAAGTACGGAATTTTGAAAAGCGTGTGATTGCTGCCGCCGACGACTATCAGGTCGACGGCGACGGCCCGGCGGCCCGGGCCTGCGCGCTGTCCATTCTCGACAGCTGGGCTTCTGCGGATGCCTTGCTCAACCCGGAGGTCAATCATGTCGGGCAGGCCGTCCGGAAATGGGCGCTGACGGCCGCCGCCAACGGCTATCTTCGTGTAACCCGGTCCGGAGACCGGGACGCACTCGACCCCGCGCAGCTTGCGCGCATTCGCAACTGGTTCGACAAGCTCACCACCCAGATCCGCAAGTATTACTCTGACCGGCCATTGCGCAAGGTCAACAATCACGACTATTGGGCGGCCTGGGCGGTCATGTCCGCTGCGGTGGCTACCCAGAATTGTGATGACTGGGACTGGGCATTGGGAAAGTTCGATGAAGCCATGGGCCAGGTGACCGATGACGGCTACCTGCCCAATGAACTGGGCCGGAATACGCGGGCGCTTGAGTACATGAATTTTGCCCTGCAGCCGCTGACCCTGATGACCGTGTTCGCCGAGGCGAATCATGTGGGGCTGCACCATCGCTATCAGCGCAAACTCAATGCCCTGGCAACGAACGTCACCGCAGGTCTCAATGACCCCGGCACTGTTCAGGCCGTGACCGGTTACGAGCAGGTGACCGACGGGCTCTACACCGCCTGGTCCCTGGCGTGGATGAAACCCTGGCAGGCGACCTGGGGCGATGTGGCCACCATGCCGTCATTCATTGACCGCTTTGGCCCGATGCAGTCGACCCGCCTCGGGGGTGACCTGCATTGGCTGTACCGGATTGGCCCGACAGCCTGGGTCGCTGGTCGGGAACCGACGGCACCCCGTGACGTGACGATCAAGGAGTAACGATCCGGGCGGTAGTGTTCACCCGGATAGAGGCAAATGCCTCGCCGCCTGGCGAGGCTCATTCGAAAAGGCAAGGAGCACAATCATGATACCAGTCATTCTTTCAGGTGGATCCGGTTCCAGGCTGTGGCCGTTGTCGCGGCAGGCGTACCCCAAGCAGTTCCTGCCCCTGCTCGGCGAACGCAGCATGTTTCAACAGACACTGATGCGGCTTCCCTCGAACCGGACCGAGGCGCCGATGATTATCGCCAACGATCGGCATCGCTTTATCGTCAAGGAGCAACTGGAACTGATAGGTCGCAAGCCACGGTCGATCCTGCTCGAGCCGTTTGGTCGCAATACCGCCCCGGCGGTTGCGTTGGCGGCTATTGAAGTAGCCCGTGAGAATCCGGAGGCGGTCATGCTGGTGTTGCCGGCAGATCACAGTATCAGTGACATCACGTCCTTCCAGGCAGCCCTGCAACGCGGCCATGAAGCGGCTCAGCGTGGGGCTCTGGTGCTCTTTGGTATTAAGCCCTCCCGGCCCGAAACCGGTTATGGTTACATTGAGGCGCCCACGTCGTCGGGTGCCGTCGAGGGCGCCCGTCGGGTGAACCGGTTCATTGAGAAGCCTGACGCCGAGACGGCCGACCGCCTGTTTCAGCAACCCGGGTATTTCTGGAACAGCGGTATGTTCATGTTCCGTGCGGACAGCTACCTGACGGAGCTGAAAAAGCACAGCCGCGACATCTACGATACCTGCCTGCTGACGGCCCGCAGCTTCACCAGCGATCTGGACTTTACCCGGATTGATCCGGATGTGTTCGAGCACTGTCCGGATGATTCCATTGACTATGCCGTGATGGAGAAGACCGATCGGGCGGTGGTGGTTCCGCTGGATACGGGCTGGAGCGATGTCGGCTCCTGGTCGTCACTGTGGGATATCCATCAGAAAGATGCGCAGCGCAATGCCGTTCTTGGTGACGCCTGCCTGGAAGATACTCACGGTTGTCTGGTGCATGCCAATGACAAACTGGTCGCCCTGCTGGGGGTCGAGGACCTGGTCGTGGTCGATACCAAAGATGCGCTGATGGTGGCGCACCGTGACCGGGTGCAGGACGTTAAAACGTTGGTCGGTCAGCTAAACGGCCAGCAGCGCCCGGAAACGGTGACCCACCGTGAGGTATTCCGTCCCTGGGGTAGTTACGACAGCATCGATATGGGAGCGCGGTTTCAGGTCAAACGCATCACCGTCAAGCCAGGGGAGAGCCTGTCGCTGCAAAAGCACCACCATCGTGCGGAACACTGGATTGTGGTGAAGGGCACGGCGGAAGTATCCCGCGACGACGAGACGTTTCTGTTGTCCGAAAACGAATCCACTTATATTCCGATTGGCGCGGTTCACCGGCTGGTCAATCCGGGTAAGATACCGCTCGAACTCATCGAAGTGCAGTCCGGTGCCTATCTGGGTGAGGATGATATCGAACGACTCGACGATATCTACGGCCGCTCCGCTGACGCCTCGGAGGAGAGCGAGCCGGCCCCGCCTGTTGCGTCGGTGAAAGCCTGAGTGTCGTGCATACACACTGACGGCGTGGCCAGCGCGTTGCGGCGGATCACACCGGTCTGCTCGCTGGCGCCGGCCACGCTGGTTTTTTAAAGCCCGGGTAACGGCTATGCTGGGCGCTCTTCATCAACAGACAGGGAGCGACCGATCATGAAAGGCGACAAGACCGTTATCCAGTTTTTGAACAAGGTGCTGGCCAACGAGCTGACAGCAATCAATCAGTATTTCCTGCACTCCAGGATGTATAAGGACTGGGGCATTACCCATCTGGCCGCGAAGGAGTACGAGGAATCCATTGACGAGATGAAGCACGCGGACCTGCTGATCGAGCGGATTCTCTTTCTTGAGGGGCTCCCCAACCTGCAGGACCTGAACAAGCTGTTGATCGGCGAGAACGTCACCGAGATGCTCGAATGTGATCTCAAGCTGGAGCAGATTGCCCACAAGGAC
>JAWVWU010000287.1:0-4092 GCA_033723595.1 Marinobacter sp.
ACTTCAGGATGCCACCCGGCTTATTGATCGGCGACTTGAGCAGCGCCC
This sequence comes from Marinobacter sp., assembly GCA_033723595.1. GTDB lineage: Bacteria > Pseudomonadota > Gammaproteobacteria > Pseudomonadales > Oleiphilaceae > Marinobacter. The sequence goes on from JAWVWU010000287.1 coordinate 49, forward strand.
GCTGTGCCTGGACGACAAGCCGTCGGCCGGTTTTCCAGCGGTCAAAGGGGTTTTTTTCAACGTGTACGTCGAAAAAGTGCAGCCCTACCTGAGCCGTGTGCAGCGCGCTCGCAACTCGGTGATCGGCCCCCTGAGGCGGCTGGCGGAGCAGCAGGCGTCGGTGATGCCTGATGCGTTCCTGAGGTTCTATCAGACCGATCTGGCTGAAGACGGATCGCGCAGTCTGTGGCGCCAGCTCGATCTGGCCATCGATGCCCACACCAAGGCCTGGCAACGGTTGTTGGGACAATGCGGACAGCGACCGTCCGCCTGAGTCGGCAGGCCCGGCCGGCGAACATGAAGGGCTGGCGTCAGCGCTGGCTCTCCGGCGTTACCCGAAGTATCTCCTCAATGGTGGTCTCGCCACTGGCCACCTTGCGGGCACCGCTCAGGCGAAGCGATTTCATGCCGTCCTTGTAGGCTGCCAGGCGCAGCTGTTCCAGCTCGCAACTGTCGGTGATCATCTGCGTCAGACCGGATGACAGCCGCAGTATTTCATACACGCCTGCGCGTCCCAGGTAACCGGTGTTGCGACACTCAAGGCAGCCGACGGGTTGCTGGATTTCCCGGGGTACCGGCGATTTCCACGGCCGTGTGAGCGCGGTCCAGGCGGACGAGTCCACGGTGGTGGGTTGCTTGCAGTGTGGGCACAGGGTTCTGACCAGACGCTGGGCCATCACGCCGAGCACCGTGGCCCGAATCAGGTAAGGCGGTATGCCCAGCTCCTGGAGGCGGGTGATCGCGCTTGGCGAATCGTTGGTGTGCAGGGTCGACAGCACAAGGTGGCCGGTGAGCGCCGCCTGGACCGCCATCTCGGCGGTCTCCAGGTCCCGTATTTCACCAATCATGATGATGTCCGGATCCTGTCGCAACAGCGAGCGCACACCGTCGGCAAAGGTCAGATCGATATTGGTCTGTACCTGCATCTGGTTGAACGCGGGCTCGACCATTTCGATCGGGTCCTCAATCGTGCAGACATTCACCTCGGGGGTGGCCAGCTGTTTGAGCGTTGAATACAGCGTGGTCGTCTTGCCCGAGCCCGTCGGTCCTGTCACCAGCACAATGCCGTGAGGTCGACCGGTAATGTCCTGCCAGAGCTGGCGGTCCTCGCGGGAGAAGCCCAACTGCTCGAAGGATTTCAGTAGCACGTCCGGATCAAAAATCCGCATCACCATTTTTTCGCCGAAGGCGGTCGGCATGGTGGCCAGGCGCAATTCCACTTCACTGTTATCCGGTTTTCGGGTTTTGATACGGCCGTCCTGAGGGCGCCGCTTCTCCGCCACGTTCAGGCGCCCCAGTATTTTCAGGCGGCTGGTGACGGCCACACCCACCTGTTCCGGAAATTCATAGACATTGTGCAGAACCCCGTCGATCCGGAACCGGACCTGTGTGACCGTGCGCCTGGGTTCGATGTGAATATCGCTGGCACGCTGCTCGTAGGCGTACTGCAGAAGCCAGTCGACGATCTTGACCACGTGCTGGTCGTTGGCATCCGGGTTGGCACCGGAGCCGAGATCCAGCAACTGCTCGAAGTTATGCAGGTTGGCCCCGCTCGAGCCCGGGTTGCCGCTGGCCTTGCTGACCGAGTTGGCAAGTTGATAGAACTCGACGGTGTACCGTCGAATGGCCTCAGGGTTGGCAACCACCCGACGAATGTCCTTTTGCAGCACGTGCCGCAGGTTGGCTTCCCAGTCGGTCTTGAACGGTTCAGCGCTGGCAATGACCACGATGTCGTCGTTCAGTTCCAGCGCCAGGATGCCGTGCCGCTGCGCAAAGGCATAGGACATGACCCGGGCAATCGCCGGGGCATCGATAGTCAGTGGGTCTATGTGGTAGTAGGGCTGTCCTGACCAGTCGGCAAGCCAGTGGGTGAGGCGTTCCAGATCCAGTGTCCGGCCGTTCTTCCGACTGGTCAGGGCGGCGGCCGCAATGCTCTCAAGAGGGTGGCTGTCGCGACCTTTTGCACCGAGGTTGGCGGACAGAACGCGCTCCGCATCCTCCTGGCTAAGTTCGCCACTGCTGACCAGGGCGTTGCAGAGATCACGCAGGTTCAGGGTGGCGCGTGGCGACTTTACGGACGGTGCAGGCGCCATAGACGTTATTCTCCCGCGGCCCGGGCGTCGGGCCGGTTGATCTTGAGGTGTAGCATGGCCAGTACAAAGAGGCTCAACGACAGTACTGTCAGAATCACCGGAACCGTGGCGCCTTCGCTGAGCCAGGCGGACACGACCGCTTGCGTAAAGTAGAAAATCACCACAAAACTGAGCCAGATATAGCCCCGGTTATCGCCCCGGAATACCGGCACGATGAACAGCAACAGCGGGATCAGTTTGACTGCCAGAATCAGGGCGATGGATACACCGACCACTGGTTCCGGGTAAAAGGTGGTTATTGCAAGGGCAGCCACCAGCAGCAGGTAAACGGCCGCGGTCAGTCGCTGGGTTATTCTGGCGCGGTACGTTTTGAGCATGCAGCGGCTTCCATCAGGACTTCAGTTTGAGTGCCACGCCGGCCAGGCGCTGACCGAACGCGCGGGCTATGGCTTTCTCGGTGTCATCCAGGGCCCGCTCTTCGGCCGTGCCGGCCCAGTGAGAGGGACCGTAGGGGGTGCCGCCGGCCGACGTGTCATTCAGGCCCGGGTCGGAATAGGGCACACCGCACAGTATCATACCGTGATGGAGCAGGGGCAGCATCATGCTCAGCAGCGTACTTTCCTGGCCGCCATGGAGGCTACCCGTTGAGGTGAATACGCCGGCCGGTTTGCCGCTGAGCGCACCATTGACCCAGAGCGATCCGGTGCCATCAATAAAGTGTTTGAGCGGCGCAGCCATGTTGCCGAAGCGGGTCGGACTGCCCAGGGCCAGCCCGGCGCAATGGCGCAAGTCATCCTGAGTACAATAGGGCGCTCCCTCCGATGGCACGGTCGGCACCGACGCTTCGGTGTCGGGCGACACGGTGGGCACTGTGCGCAGACGCGCCTCGATGCCCGTCACCTGGGCCACACCCCGACCAATGTGGCGCGCAAGTTCAGCGGTTTGTCCGGTGCGGCTGTAATACAGAACCAGTAGGTAGGGCGTGGTTTCAGGCATTGATTATCTCGCAAGCATGGTCGGACGGAGTCACAGCAGATCGAGTACATTTTCCGGCGGTCGACCGAGCACTGCACGGCCCTTGTGCAGGACAACAGGCCGCTCGATCAGCCTGGGGTGAGCGGTCAGTGCGTGGACGAGGTCGTCGTCGGACAGGGCCGGGTTGTCCAGTCCGAGTTCCCTGTACTCCGCTTCACCGCTGCGGATCAGGGAGCGCACGCCAGTCCCCAGGCGTGTGACGATGTCCCGGATCGTCGCCTCGTCGGGGGGTGTGTCGAGGTAGCGGATGATCTCCGGCTCGATGCCATGCTCCTGGAGCAGTGCCAGTGTCTGCCGGGATTTTGAACAGCGGGGGTTGTGGAAAATTCGGGTCGGTTCTGTCATCGTTCTGGGCTGTCCTGCCCGGGGATCAGTCCCGGGATTTAGGTAATTGGCATGATGGCCGGAGACGCTGCCGTGTCTGCCGCCGTGGACGCTGACGGGCGTCATCAAAGAGTGGGTAGTCTAACAGGAGGCCGGTTTGTGAAATACCCTGCTGTGGTCGTTATGCTCATGATGCTGGCGCTGGCCGGATGTGAGAAACTGGAGTTCCAGAAGGCGGACGGAGATCCTCTGGCCTGGGACAGCCTCAGAGGACAATGGGTGCTGGTCAATTACTGGGCGGAATGGTGCAAGCCTTGCCGTGAGGAGATTCCGGAACTGAATGACGTCGACGCCCTTGATCAGGTGACCGTGGTCGGTGTTAATTTCGACGGTATACAGGGCCAGTCGCTGGCGGACCTGGGTCGGAAAATGGGAATACGCTACACCCTGCTGCAGGAAGATCCGGGCCCCGCGCTCGACTGGACTCTGCCTGTGGCGCTGCCCGCGACTTTCGTCGTCAAGCCTGATGGTACGTTGCTGGAGGCCCGGTTTG
>JAWVWU010000288.1:0-4088 GCA_033723595.1 Marinobacter sp.
GTGCCCTACCCGGCTTATCCGGATGGCCCGCTGCAACAGGTGCTGGCGATCATCATCCAGTACTACGGCACTCAGGCCATGCTCCCTCATGCCATGCACTACCGGTGGAGTTTCCGGGCGCAGCAGGAAGACTTCCTGCGGGATGCCTTTGCCAGCGGTGCCGGTAACGAGATGGCCGAGACCATCATGGGTCGGATGAACGCCTATCTGCCCCAATTGGGTGTGACCGAGCAGTCGATACCGGCGATCGAACGGTCATTCGAAACCCTGCTCGATCGACTGAACGTTCATTTTGGCGAGCATCCGTACCTGTTCGGGGGCCGGCCCTCGATCGGCGATTTCGGCCTGATCGGCCCGATGTTCGCCCACCTGGGGCGCGACCCGGTGCCCGCAGGCCTCATGAAAACCCGGGCGCCACGGGTCTTCCGCTGGGTCGAGCGCATGACGGCGCCGGGCCTGGACACGCCGGATTTTCCGGGTTACGGCGCCAACTTCCTGCCTGACGATCAGATTCCGGCAACGCTCGAACCGGTACTGGCACAGATCGCCGGTGAGATATTCCCGATGCTGGCCGATAAGCTGGCGTTTCTGGACAGCCTTATTGTCGAACGCAACCCGACCGATGGCGAGCCGGTGTCTCTCAAGCCACACCAGCGTTACGTCGGACTGATCGACACCCGGTTCAGGGACGAGCCCGTTCGAGTGGGTGTTGAACCCTACCTGCTTTACGTGCTTCAGCGGGCGGACCGGGCGCTGGCACGTTGCGCCACCGATGTGCAGTCACGGGTCCGGGACAGCCTGGCAGAGCGAGGACTGGCCGGGGCCCTGCCCGGCGAGCGGGGTTACGGCGTGGACCGCCGCAATCACATCGAGGTCTGGTCGCGACCGGCCTGATCACGCGGCACGCGCCAAGCCCGGGAGGATTCCTACAGCGAGGCCACGGATCTTTCGGGCCGGCCTAAGGAATGTATGTTGTCGAGGGCCGTAATGTGCAAAGGTGGGTATTCAGCCGACTACGAGCGCGTTACGCTCGAACGGACTGCCACGGCCAGAAGGAGCCCCGCCCTGATGCGCGTTTTCTCAAACCCGGTCGGACCCGGAACACTCTGGTTCGACAATCTCGCGACCGCCGATGGCACGCCGGTCGCCTACGACCCACAGGCCCGGGCGTTTCTGCCGATGCCGCCGTTCTGCGCCAATCGCCAGGTCATTGGTTGCAACTGGATTGCCCCGAGCCACGGAGCCTTCTGCCGATCCTGCGCCATGACCGCCCTGGCACCGGATCCGTCCATCCCGAACGCCATGGCCAACTGGGCCCAGACCGAGGCGGCCAAACGCTGGGCGTTGGACAACCTGGGACGATGGAACTGGTTCCGGCCGGAGGATCCGGGTGTACGCCCGGTGTTCAATCTGCTCGCCGAGGGCCCGACCCCCGTGTTCATGGGGCACGCCCAGGGTGTCGTGACCATCAGTGTGGCCGAAGCCGACCCGGTGCTGAGTGCGACCCGCCGGCAGGCACTGGAAGAACCCTACCGGACCATGATCGGCCATATGCGCCATGAAATCTCCCACATGATCTGGTGGCGCCTGAGTCTGCGCGACGATTTTCTGGCCGCGTTCCGGTCGATGTTTGGGGATGAGCGTGCAGATTACACGGCGGCCCTCCAGCATCATTACGAGGCCGGCCCACCGGCCGACTGGACATCGCGCTTTCTCACCAGTTATGCCTCGGCACATCCCCATGAGGACTGGGCGGAAACCGCCGCTCACCTGCTGCACCTGACCGATATTGCCGACAGCTTCGTGGCCTCGGGACTGTCGTCGCCGCAATTGCCCCGCACAGGCTGGGACCCCTACGCGGAAACCGATCCGGACCAGTTGATTCACGTCGCCGCCTCGGTCGCGATGGGCGTCAACCACGTCAATCGATCCATGGGGCTACCGGACCTGTATCCGTTTGTGCTGTCGAAACAGGCCCGTCTGAAACTGGCGTTCGTACATAACTGGTTGCGACGCGGGGCGCAGGGGCTATGATGAAAGCGCGCCGCTTTTATTCACCCAGTCAGTGAGAAGTAAACCATGCCGTACGCAAACCATCAGGGCACTCGGATCCATTACAAAGTCGAGGGCAGCGGACCACCGCTGGTACTCCAGCATGGCAGCACATCGAGTCACGAAGCCTGGTATCTGTTTCGCTACGTAGAGGCGCTGATGCAGCACTATCAGTTGATCCTGGTGGATGGCCGCGGGCATGGCTACAGCGACAAACCCCACGACAGCGCCGCCTACGCCTTGCCGTTGCGGGTGGGTGATGTGGTCGCGGTGCTGGACGATCTGGGCATCGAGAAGGCCCATTACTGGGGCTACTCCATGGGTGGCTGGATCGGCTTTGGCCTGGCTGCGCAAGCGCAAGAACGCCTGAGTTCGCTGATTATCGGTGGTGCCCACCCCTATGAGGAGCGCATTGATGCCTTTCGGGGCGTGGATGGCACGGATACCGAGGCGTTTATCGCAGCGTTTGAACGGTTTGTGGGCATCCAGGCGACGCCGGAAATCCGCGACAACATCCTGGCCAACGACCTGCAGGCACTGGCAGCGGCGATGCACGACCGGGCGTCGCAGGAGGACGTGCTGACCGATATCCACGTGCCCTGTTGCCTGTACGTCGGTGAAGATGATCCGCGACTGGACCCGGTGCGGGCCTGTGCCAGGCTCATACCTGACGCCACCCTGGTGACGCTGCCGGGCCTGAACCACGCATTCGCCAATATTCGCTCGGACCAGGTTCTGCCGCCGGTTGCCGCCTTCCTGAACTCGGTCACCGGCCAATAGCGCGCGTCCTGACGGCTGATTGACCGCCGACAGTTTCCCGCCAAAAAAAAGCCCGGGGCAGCCCGGGCGTTGCTGATTCAACGATTGACTGAGGCCGGCCCGGCCACCCTATGACTAGAGCGTTCCGGGCCGCCGCCATCACTTCAGATCGAAACGATCGGCGTTCATCACTTTGGTCCAGGCCGCAACGAAGTCCTTCACGAATTTCTCTTCGTTGTCGTCCTGGGCATAAAGCTCGGCATAGCCGCGCAGGATGGAGTTGGAGCCGAACACCAGATCAACCCGGGTCGCGGTGAACTTGGTGTTGCCGTTCTTGCGATCCACGATGTTGTAGGAGTTCTTGCCGGTCGGCTCCCAACGGTTGCCCATGTCGGTCAGGTTCACAAAGAAGTCGTTGGTCAACTGGCCAACGCGATCTGTGAACACGCCGTGTTTGGAGCCCCCGTGGTTGGTACCCAGTACCCGCATGCCGCCCATGAGCACGGTCATTTCCGGCGCCGTCAGGCCCATCAGCTGGGCGCGGTCCAGCAGCATTTCCTCCGGCTTGACCACGTACTCTTTCTTCTGCCAGTTCCGGAAACCATCGGACAGCGGCTCCAGCGGCTCGAACGACGCGGCATCGGTCATCGCATCGGTCGCATCACCACGGCCTTTCGCGAACGGCACGTGAACCTCGTGACCGGCTGCCTTCGCCGCCATCTCGATGCCCAGGTTGCCCCCCAGCACGATCACATCCGCGATACTGGCGCCGGTATCGGCAGCGATTTTCTCATAGACCTTGAGCACTTTGGCCAGGCGGTCTGGCTCGTTGCCTTCCCAGTCTTTTTGAGGCGCCAGACGGATGCGGGCACCGTTGGCGCCACCGCGCATGTCAGACCCGCGATAGGTGCGCGCGCTGTCCCATGCGGTACAGACCAGCTCGTTGATGCTCAGTCCAGCCTCGGCAATTTTCTCCTTGACCACTTCTTCGATGTAGTTGGTCTCACCCTGCGGAACCGGATCCTGCCAGATCAGGTCTTCCGCCGGTACATCCGGGCCGATGTAACGGGACTTCGGTCCCATATCCCGATGCGTGAGCTTGAACCAGGCACGGGCGAAGCAATCCTTGAAATACTCCGGATCTGCCATGAATTTTTCACAGATCGCGCGGTACTTCGGGTCCACCTTCATGGCCATGTCCGCATCGGTCATCATCGGCTTGCGGCGCACGGACGGATCGCTGGAATCGACCGGCATGTGCTCTTCCTTGATGTCAA
>JAWVWU010000289.1:0-4084 GCA_033723595.1 Marinobacter sp.
GTCAATCAACGGCAAGGTGGATTTGCTCGCGCGCATTATGGCCTTTGAGCAAAATCCGTTGCAACCGGAGGACTGGCAGCCCGTCACCCTCAGTGAAGGCGGTGTCTCGTTTTCCGCGCCCATCGGCGCCGTTGCGCCGGGCGATGCACTGGCACTCAGAATGACACTTCCGCCGGAGCTTTACTGCCCACAGGCGATCGCCAGCGTGGTTGAGATTGATCCGCAAACCGAGGGCACAGGCCGGGTCCGGGCGGAGTTCACCCGGATCAGCGACATCGATCGCCAGCACATTGCTCGCCATGTGCTGCGCTGGCAGATCCGGCAACGTCAGACCGAACAGAGTTCATAAATCTGATGTTATTCATGGAGACCCGCGCCGGGTTTCTCTAAGATTAAGCTTTATACACGTCTGTCGGGGGGCCATCCAACCGCCAGACTGACGACCCATTCGAGAAGTAAGGAGTCGCATGCTGATGAGAAAACCGATCCCCCTGTGCCTGACGACAGCCGTCGCCACCCTGGTCCTGGCGAGTGCCCTGTCCGTTGGCCCGGCCATGGCCGAACAAACCACCATTCCATTGATGTCAGACTCTGCCAGGCGCGCCCAGCTTGATCTGCCGGTCAACGGACAGACCGAAGCACAGGTAAGAGCGCACTTCGGTGCACCACAAAGCCTGATCGGTCCGGTGGGCCAGCCACCGATTCGTCAAATGGTCTATCCGGACTTCATCGTGTACCTGGAAGGCAACCGGGTCATCCACACGGTACTCAAACCCCGGAGCGCCTCAGCCGGGCAATAGCGCCTGAATGCCAGAGGGGACGCCAGCGTCCCCGCGGCAACCCGCTCGATTTCGAGGGCTGGGCTTTACGCTCGGCTCAGCGCTTCAAAAATCCGTCCACCGGTCCTGACGTCAGTGCTCTGAATGGGTAGAATAGCGCCAGTGTCGGAGGCCCGGTCAGATTATTCAAGACTACCCACGCCGGTCCTCCGCTGCCTGCATCGCGATGGCATCGCCTGAGTCACCCGAACCGGCATGCCAGGTAACCATTGCCCGGCCATAAAGGATGATCCCAGCTTGAGTAAGACACGATTGATGCCCGCCGAGTGGTCGCCGCAAAGCGCGGTTATGTTGACCTGGCCCCATGCCGGCACTGACTGGCGCGATGTCATTGACAGCGTTGAGCCAGTCTTCATGGACATCGCCCGTGCCGTGCTCCGGTTCGAATCCGTTCTGATCAGCTGCGAGGACGAATCCCGCCTGAACAGCGTCATCGCAAGGCTCAACCGCGACATCCTGGAGCATCAACTGCCGGGCCGGATCATCAGCGCGGTAGCACCCGCGGATGACACCTGGGCCCGGGATCATGGCCCGCTGGCCATCGTCCATGGCTCTGAAACGACGCTGCTCGATTTCCAGTTCAACGCCTGGGGCAACAAGTTTCCCTTTGCCCGGGATAACGCCCTGACAGGCCGTCTGGCCGATGCGGGGCTGTTTGGCGCTACCCCGCTTCAGTCGGTGGATTTTGTACTGGAAGGCGGGTCTATCGAATCCGACGGCCACGGCACCCTGCTGACCACCAGCGAGTGCCTGCTGACCCCCGAACGCAATCCGGCGTTTGATCGCACGGGCGTGGAAAACATGCTGACGGAGACGCTGGGGGCCGAGCGTGTGCTCTGGCTTAACCACGGTTATCTGGCCGGCGACGACACCGACAGCCACATTGATACGCTGGCCCGATTCTGCGCGCCGGACCACATTGCCTATGTCCAGTGTGATGACCCGCAGGATGAGCATTATCAGGCCCTGCAGGCCATGGCGGAGGAGCTGAGCCAGTTCCGTCAGGCTGATGGCAGCGCCTATCGCCTCACTGCATTGCCCTGGCCCGACGCCATTTTCGACGAGGACGGAGAACGCCTGCCCGCCACCTATGCCAACTTTCTGATTATCAACGGCGCTGTGCTGGTCCCGGTCTATGATGTACCCCAGGACGCTGAGGCACTGTCCATCATGGCTTCCCTTTTCCCGGAACGAGAGGTTGTGCCCATTCCCTGCCGGCCATTGATCGCTCAGCACGGCAGCCTCCACTGTGTCACCATGCAGCTGCCCGAGGGAGCCGTACGATGATGAATACGGATAGCCGCCGCGCCCCGTCAGAACTCCGGGTCGCGGCCATTCAGCAAGCCTGTTCCGCCGACAAACAGCAGAGCCTCGCCACCAGTGAGCGCCTGATTCGAGAGGCGGCGGCCGGGGGAGCCGAGTTGATTGTCTTGCAGGAGCTGCACGCGACCCTGTATTTCTGCCAGAACGAAGATACCGCCGTGTTCGACCTGGCGGAACCCATTCCCGGTCCGACCAGCGAGCGCTTGTCGTCGTTGGCATCGGAGCTGGGCATTGTGCTGGTGGGCTCTATTTTTGAACGACGCATGAACGGCGTCTATCACAACACGGCCGTGGTGTTCGAGCGCGACGGCTCGCTGGCGGGCCTGTATCGCAAAATGCACATTCCGGATGACCCCGGCTTTTACGAGAAGTTCTACTTCACGCCCGGCGATGCCACCTTCAACGACGGCCGCAACGGCTTCACACCAGTCGACACATCGGTCGGCCGTCTCGGGGTTCTGGTGTGCTGGGATCAGTGGTACCCCGAAGCCGCCCGGCTGATGGCGCTGGCGGGCGCGGAAGTCCTGATCTACCCGACCGCCATCGGCTGGGATGTCACCGATGATCCGGATGAGCGTGCCCGCCAGCTCGACGCCTGGGTCACCGTTCAACGGGGACACGCCGTCGCCAACAACCTGCCGGTGATCGCTCCCAACCGGATTGGTGTCGAACCCGATCCGGACCAACGCGGCGACGGCATCCGATTCTGGGGAAACAGTTTTATTTGCGGCCCCCAGGCCGAATTTCTGGCCCGCGCCGACGACACCACCGAAACCATCCTCACCGCAACACTGGATCGCGCCCGGAGCGAATCGATTCGTCGAATCTGGCCGTATCTACGTGATCGTCGTATTGATGCCTACAGCGACCTGCTGAAACGAGTACGGGATTAAGGGAACCGCCGATAAGCCATGAAAAAACTGATGGACGCAACAGTCGCCCAGCTCAATGGTATTCTGCTGGGAAAAGACGAACAGGTGCGGCTGGCGTTGTGCAGCCTGCTCGCCCGGGGCCATCTGCTGATCGAGGACATTCCCGGCATGGGCAAGACGACCCTGTCCCATGCGCTGGCCAGGATAACCGGCCTCAGTTACCAGCGCATACAGTTTACCAACGACCTGCTGCCTTCCGACGTGCTGGGCTTTGCCATGTACGACAAGCAGGCAGGCGCGCTGGTGTTTCACCCGGGACCGATTTTTTCCCAGGTCGTGCTGGCCGATGAAATCAACCGCGCCTCGCCACGAACCCAGAGCGCGCTGCTGGAAGCCATGGAGGAGCGACAGGTCTCGATTGAAGGTGAGACCCGGCCGCTGCCGCAACCGTTCTTTGTGATCGCGACCCAGAATCCCGTGGAACAGGGCGGCACCTATCCGCTGCCCGAATCCCAGCTGGACCGGTTCCTGATGCGGGTGCGCCTGGGCTACCCGGATCCAAAGGCTGAACGTGCCCTGCTCGAGGGTGAAGATCGCCGGCTGCTGACCGACCGGATTGAACCGCAGCTGAGCCCTGACGATCTCGCCACCCTCCAGGCCGCCGTCAGCCGCGTAACGACCAGCCCGGCTCTGCTGGATTATGTCCAGCGATTGCTTGAGCACAGCCGGCGGATGCCGGGGCTGATGTATGGCCTGTCGCCCCGCGCGGGCCTGGGCCTGCTCCGCGCCGCCCGGGCGTGGGCGCTCATGCAGGGACGTCACCACGTATTGCCGGACGACGTCCAGGCCGTATTCCCCGCCGTGGCCGAACACCGCCTGGAACAGGGCGAGGCGGGCAAGAGCGCAGAGCGGGTTCGACACCTGCTCAGCACAGTGGCTGTTATCAGCTAGCACGATCAGTTAAGACGTGGGATGGACGGATCCAGAACATAGCTTGCGCCAATGACTGGAATTGGCGGAATCAAATGGCAACAGGCATGACCCATGTTA
>JAWVWU010000290.1:0-4081 GCA_033723595.1 Marinobacter sp.
CCGGTGGTCTTTCAGGCCTTCGAGCAGGAACTGGGCCGCCTCGACCGAATTGTGGTCAACGCCGGCATTGGCAGCCATGCCGCCATCGGCCATGGGCAGTTCGCTGCCAATCGCCAGACCGCGGAAACCAACTTTGTCGCCGCCATCGCGCAGTGCGAAGCGGCCATGGAGATCTTCCGGGCGCAAAACGACGGGCATCTGGTATTGATGTCCTCGGTCAGTGGTGTGCGCGGCTTCCGCGGACCGCTCAATGTGTACGCCGCCAGCAAGGCCGCGGTCGCTTCGCTGGCCGAAGGACTTCAGCTGGACACCCGGAAGACGCCAATCCGGGTCAGCAGCATACTGCCGGGTTACATCCTCACTGACATCAACCGGGATACCAAAAATGCGCCTTTCCGGGTGGATCTGGACACCGGGGTGCGCGCGCTGGTGACGGCCATCGACCGTGAAAAGCGTCGGGCATTCGTCCCCGGTTGGCCATGGACGCCGCTCAGCTATGTGATCCGGGCGTTGCCCTTTGGCCTGTTTGCCCGGGCCATGTAGCCCCATGCAAAAAAGCCGGCGATGATGCTGCCGGCAAAAAGCCCTTATCGGACCAGGGAGACGTCACAACGACGCATTGAAAGCTGTTCATGCCCGGTTCCATGTCGGAGCCGGGCAGGGCCGCGCCTACTGGGCCGCGACCTGATTGACCGAGGCGGCCCGGGCAGCCTCGACAATCGACTTGCCTATCACCGTTTCGTACTTGCGCCAGATCGGCTTCATGGCGTCACGCCATTGCAGCTTTTCGGCCGGCGACGGCGTGATGATCGTGACGCCTCTCATGTTGCGCAGATCAACCCGGTCATTCAGGCTTTTGGCGGCAGCGACGGCGTTGCCGTATTCGAGCGCCATGTTCAATGAGTACTGCATCAGGCGCCGGTCGTGCTCATCAAGACTGGCCCAGAAATGCTGGTTGGTGATCACCATGTAATCGAGCAGACCGTGATTGGATTCCATGATGTACGGCTGAAACTTGTAGAACTGACTGGTGTAGATGTTCGACCAGGTGTTCTCCTGGCCGTCAACGCGATCGTTCTTGATCGCCTCGTAGGTTTCTGGCCAGGGAATAGGCACCGGTTTGGCATTCACAATCTGAAACTGGTCGAACAGCACATCCGAGTTGATGATGCGAAAACGCAGCCCGGCGAGATCGTCCGGGGTTTCAAACGGTCGGTTGGCACTGAGCTGCTTCAAGCCGTTGTGCAGGTAACCTAGCCCGCGAATTCCCTGATCGGCCATGCTGTTCAGCAGCATCTGTCCAGTGAAACTGTTCTGGAATCGACTGACTGCGGCCATGTCGGGAAACATGAACGGCAGATCAAACACTTTCAGTTTCGACGTATGCTTCACGAACTTCGAGAGCGCGGGCGCCGCAAACTGGATCTGGCCGGCGGCAATGGCGTCCACCGCCTCAACATCGGACATCAGGCTGGCTTTGTCGTAGATCACCACTTCGTAGCGATCCCCGAGTTTTTCTTTGACCAGGCTTTTGAACATCAGCGCCATTTTGCCCTTGGGCGTGTCCGGCCCCACCACATGCGAGAAAATCAACTGTCGCGGTGCGGCCGACAAAGTCAGCGGCACCATCAACATTGCGAACAGAATCGCCAACAGAAACTGCGTTTTCATACCGGCACCTCGCCGTGGCTTGTTGTTATCGTCAGGCCGGGAGACATCACGGCCTTGCTCTCTGACGGTATTGCAACCAACGTTTTGCAATCGCTGTTTTGCAATCACTGTTTTGCAACCGCTGTGCCAAAGGCGAAAAGGCCCGGCGTTACGGGCTTTGAGGCTCAGGGCGACGACCAAACCGGCGAAACCACGCTGATCAGCGGCCGTATCAATGAGCGGAAGCTGGCTTATCCGGGGCCAGGTTGGCGGGTCGGGAATACGCGTCGTCTGCGGGTGGGGTTCGCGTTTTGTATCGGACATGTTCGCCTGACCCCGGCCGGGCCAGACAACCAGACATAAAAAAGCCGGCGATGGCGCTGCCGGCAAAGAGGTTAAAACGGGGCATCAGAGACACCCCAGGCACAACAACAACTGGCATCCGTGAGTTAACCAGTGACAGCGCAGAACCCCGTCATCAACGGCGCTCGGCACCACCTCTACAGTAAGCAAGCCCTGTGCCAGAAAAGCTCCCCGCTATCAGAGGGCTGAGCGCCCTGTGCCGCTCACGATCGGCGCCTGTCCGCACACCGCGAATGAATTCGCAGGCGGAATACAGCCGACAATCGAGCCTACTGGCCCTTGTCTTCCCGTGCGCCGACAAAGGCCTCCCGTTTGAGTCCGTATTTCTGCATTTTCTCGTTCAGCGTGCGCCGGGGTAAGCCCAGCACCTCCATGACCTTTTTGATGTTGCCCTCGTGGTGGCTCAGCTCGGCGCTGATCAGGACCTTTTCCACATACTCAAGCCGATCGCTCAGGGAGCGGTCACCCGAAAACACCGTGGACTGATTGTTCCAGCCCAGCTCCAGCAGATCGGATACCGATATGCCACTGATGCTCCTCGTGAGCAGGTAGCGTTCTGCGGTGTGCTTGAGCTCGCGGATGTTGCCCGGCCAGCTGTGTAATTCCAGAGCCAGTACATCCTCATAACTGAGCTCGGGAACCGCCAGATCGTTATTGCGGCCGGCTTCCCGCAGGAAATGGCAGAACAGCGTAGGCACGTCGTCGATCCGGTCCCGCAACGGCGGCAGATGGATATCCGCGACCATCAACCGGTAATACAGGTCCTCGCGAAAGCGACCCTCATTGGCGGCTTCACGTAAGTCTTCCTTGGTCGCCGACACGATACGGACATTGATGGGAATGGGGGTGTGCGAGCCGATGCGCACGACCTCCCGCTCCTGAAGCACGCGCAGCAGCTTGATCTGGAAAGCCATCGGCATGCTTTCAATCTCGTCCAGGAACAGGGTGCCCTGATGGGCGGCCTCGAACAGGCCAATGCGCCGTTTCTGCGCCCCGGTAAAGGCGCCCGCTTCGTGCCCGAAAAGCTCACTTTCGAGCAGACTCTCCGGTATCGCGCCCACGTTGATTGCAACAAACGGCTGTTCCTTGCGAATACTGAGCGCGTGCAGGCTGCGGGCGACCAGTTCCTTGCCGGTGCCGGTCTCTCCGGCGACCACCACATCGGCGTTGACCCGGGCAAGGGCCTGGACATGCTTTCGCAAGGTGCGGGTCGGCGTGGATTCACCAATGATGACCGACGCCAACCAGTCGTCTTCCTCCGCTGACGGATTGTGGGGCTGCGTCGCCAGCGTCACTTGCCGCTGCTGGCAGGCACGCTGGATCAGCTCAACCAGCCGGTCCTGCTTGTAGGGCTTTTCGATAAAGTCATAGGCCCCAAGCTTCATGGCTTCAACCGCCTGCGCGATGCCTCCGTGGCCGGTAATCAGAATGACCGGTATCGCAGGATCAATGGCCTGCAGCAGACTCATGCCATCCATCCCCGGCATGCGTATATCGCTGACCACCACACCGGGGAAATCGCTGTCGAGCAGCGGCAGCGCGTCCCGGGCGTCGGTAAACGTCGTCACCGCAATGTCCGCCAGCGTGAGCCATTGCTCCAGGGACTCCAGTATGGTCGGTTCGTCGTCGATGACGACCGCCTGCATCACGTCTTCCATCGCTCGTTCTCCGCGCTTTTTATTGTTAGAGAGAAACAGGTGCCTTCGCCCACCCGACTTTTGACGGTCAGATCGGCGCCAATGTCACAAGCCAGGCTGTAGCTGATGGCGAGCCCGAGGCCCAAACCCTGACCCATGGGCTTGGTGGTGAAGAAGGGCTCGAACACCCGGTTTAACTGATCATCGGACATCCCCGATCCGTTGTCTTCGATACTCAGCACGACGTTGTCAGATTCCGCACCGGCCGGCCCCATCCGGATCTCGATGCGCGCGTCGTCCCGACCGGCCAACGCATCAATCGCGTTGGTCAGCAGGTTCACCACGATCTGTTCGAGCACCATGGCGTTGGCATGGACCAGATGATCACGGCCCAATTGCAGGCTGTACTTGATCTGCCCCGCTTCCAGTCG
>JAWVWU010000291.1:0-4073 GCA_033723595.1 Marinobacter sp.
CCGGACTGGGAAGCGGCGCTGGCGGAGGTCATCGGCGATGTGCCGGCTCACTTCATCGGTCAGCGGCTGCGGTCAGCGGTGAGCTGGGGCCGTGATGCCTCGGCGGCACTGCAGGCCAATCTCGACGAGTACCTGCACGAGGAGAGCCGCACCCTGCCGGGTCGCCAGGAACTGGAAGCGACCTTTGAGGACATCGACGCCCTGAGCCTTCGGATTGAGCGCCTCGCGGCACGGATCGAACGACTGCGCGCCGGGCCAGGGCGCTCCCGGACCGATGACACCGACTCACCGGAGCAACCGTGATACGACTTCAGCGCCTGTTTCGCATTGCCTGGGTATTCTGCAAATACCGGCTTGATCTGTTGATCAGGCTCGCCGAACTTCCTGCCCCGCTGAAGGTGCTGTTTATCCTCGCGCCCTGGCACCTGTTTCCCCAACCCAAGGTCAACCGGGGCGACCGCTTGCGTCTGGCCCTCGAGGAGCTGGGGCCGATATTTGTCAAATTCGGCCAGATCCTCTCCACCCGCCGCGATCTGCTCCCGGATGACATGGCCGAGTCTCTGCGCAATCTTCAGGATCGGGTGCCGCCGTTTCCGGGGGAAACCGCCCGGGCCATCATCGAGTCGTCGCTCGGCAAACCGGTCAGCAGTCTGTTTGCTACCTTCGATCTCGCACCCATGGCCTCGGCCTCCGTTGCACAGGTCCATGCGGCTACCCTGCCGGATGGCCGCAGGGTCGTGGTCAAGGTCATCCGCCCGGACATCGAGCGCACCATCCGCCAGGACATCTCGCTGATGCTGGTCATGGCCCGCGCACTGGAACGTTACTGGTCAGAAGGGCGCCGGTTGCGACCGGTCGACGTGGTCCGGGACTACGAGACCACCATCTACGACGAGCTGGACCTCCAGCGGGAAGCGGCCAACGCCAGTCAGCTGCGGCGCAACTTCGATCAGTCATCCTTGATCTACATTCCCGCCATTGACTGGGACTACACCCGCAAGCGGGTGCTGGTGATGGAGCGGGTGCAGGGCATTCCGGTGGCCGACGTCGCCGCACTGAACGCCGCGGGCGTGGACATGAAGGTACTGGCGGAAAAAGGCGTCGAGATCTTTTTCACCCAGGTCTTCCGGGACAGTTTTTTTCACGCCGACATGCATCCGGGGAATATTTTCGTGGATGCCACCAAACCCGCCGACCCCAGGTACATAGCGATCGATTTCGGGATCGTGGGCACACTGGCACCGGACGACCAGAGCTACCTGGCCCGCAATCTGCTCGCCTTTTTCCGGCGCGATTACCGTCAGGTGGCGCAGTTGCACATCCAGTCCGGCTGGGTACCGCCGGACACCCGGGTCAACGAATTCGAGGCGGCGATTCGCACAGTCTGCGAACCGATTTTCGAACGGCCACTCAAGGACATCTCGTTTGGCCAGTTCCTGCTGCGGCTGTTCCAGACCGCCCGTCGATTCGATATGGAAGTTCAGCCGCAACTGGTGCTGCTGCAGAAAACCCTGCTGAACGTCGAGGGTCTCGGCCGCCAGCTCTACCCGGATCTGGACCTGTGGAGCACCGCGCAGCCGTTCCTGGAAAACTGGATGCGCAAACGCATTGGACCGAGCGGCCTGCTGCGCACCCTGCAGGCACACCTGCCCGCCTGGGTCGAACAGTCCCCGGACATGCCCCAGTTGTTTCATGACGCCCTGCTGCAGATTCGAAACAGCCAACCCACTGAGCCGGGTAACCGCGTTACACTGGCGCAGGTCAAGGCGCAACAAGCCCACGCGGACCGGCGCTGGCGCCGCGCCATCACGGCTGTCATTCTGGTGGCCGGGGCCTGGCTCACCACCCGTGACGATGCCGTCGGTCTGCTGCAGACCCTGCCAACGCCCGGCTGGGTGTTGTTGGCCGGTGCCGGCTGGCTGATCTGGCGCGGCGGGCGCTGAGTGTCAGACGGGCGGCCGGCGGCGGCCATTTGCCAAACGAGCGAGCGGAATACTATGTCAAACAACGTTGATACCCCGGACACCCCAGCGGACTGGCTTGATGCCATCCGCTGGGACAGCAGCGGCCTGGTACCGGCCATCGCCCAGGACGCCGATAACGGCGACATTCTGATGATGGCCTGGATGAATCGGGAATCGCTTGCCCTGACCGCCCGGGAGGGCCGGGCCATATACTGGTCTCGATCGCGCGGCAAGCTCTGGCGCAAGGGCGAGTCCTCGGGGCACCAGCAGGACGTGGAGGAGATCCGCATCGACTGTGACGAGGATGTTATCCTGCTGAAAGTGCGGCAGGCTGGCGGCATCGCGTGCCACACAGGTCGGCGCAGCTGCTTCTACCGGCGCCTTGAGGACTCTGGCTGGACTCCGGTCGAGCCTGTATTGAAAGATCCCGATGCGATTTATGGAACCCAACAGGGAGAGACCGGCAATGAGTGATGTGCTCACACAACTGGCCAAAGTGCTTGAAGCCCGCAAAGCGGCCGACCCGGAGACCTCGTATGTCGCAAGCCTGCATGCCAAGGGGCTGAACAAGATTCTGGAAAAGGTCGGCGAGGAGTGCACCGAGACCCTCATCGCCGCAAAGGATGCCGAACAGTCCGGAAAAACCGATAAAGTCGTCTATGAAACGGCGGATCTGTGGTTCCACAGCCTGGTCATGCTGTCCAATCTCGGCCTGGGGCCGGAGGATGTCCTGGCGGAGCTGGGCCGGCGCTTTGACCTGTCCGGACTGGAGGAGAAAGCTTCCCGGTCGACCGGGCAATAAATTGGCACCCGGCATGTTCGATTCCGGGCTACACTGACGTACAATCAAATCAAAGCTAATCAGTGAGGAAACCCGTTATGGGCATCAGTATCTGGCAACTGTTAATCGTACTTGGCATCGTGGTCCTGCTGTTCGGAACCAAGAAACTGCGCAACATGGGTACCGATCTTGGCGGTGCGATTCGTGGATTCAAGAAATCCATGAGTGAAGACGACGCCAACAAAAATGAGCAGGATGCCTCGATCGAAAGCCAGTCCGAGGCGCAGGTGCATGAAGCCCGCGCGGAAAAGGCTGAAGAAAAACCCCGCAACTGAGCACCGCCTGAATGTTCGATATTGGCTTTCTGGAGCTCGTAATCTGCGGCGTGATCGCACTACTCGTGCTCGGCCCTGAAAGGCTCCCCGGAGCCGCACGCACAGCTGGCCAGTGGGTGGGCAGGGCGCGCCGGATGGTGCGGCACTTCACCTCGGAACTGGACAGCCAGATCCGGGCCGAGGAACTCCGCGAGGAACTGCGCAAGGCCGGTGACATTGGCCTTGAAGACGTTCGCAAGAACGTGGAGGGCGCCATGGACGAAGCCCGAAACTACCGCCACATGATCATCAGCGATGAGGTGGAGCCACCGCTCAATCCGCCGGCACAGAAACCAGCCGACAAGCCGGACGAGGCTGACAGCCCCTCGGACAACCAGATTCTGCCACCCGATGCCGACGATGCCGCTGCGCAGAAAGACACTGAAACCGAGACCACTGACCACCGCGCGCCGGAATCCCGTTCATGACCGACGAAAAGTCCCGAGGCCGCTCACTCGACAACCCGGAAATGCCGCTGGTTGAGCATTTGCTGGAACTGCGGAACCGTTTGCTGCGCATTGTTCTGGCCATCGTCGTCTGTTTTGCGGCGGCGTACCCCTTTGCGAACCGGCTGTACCTGTGGTTGTCGCAACCGCTGCGGGATCTGCTGCCAAAAGGGCAGATGATGATCGCCACCGATGTCACCTCGCCGTTTTTCGCCCCCCTCAAACTCGCGCTGGTGGTGGCTGTGTTCGCCGCGATCCCCTATATCCTTTATCAGATCTGGAGCTTTATCGCGCCAGGCCTGTACAAGCACGAGAAGCGGCTGGCCTTTCCGCTGCTGGCAACGTCGGTGGTGCTGTTTTACCTGGGCGCAGCCTTTGCCTACTACGTTGTGTTCCCGCTGATCTTCGCGTTCTTCACCGCCATCGGGCCGGAAGGTATCGTCCAGTTGCCGGACATCGGCAGTTACCTCACGTTTGTGCTGAAAATTTTCTTTGCCTTCGGGGTCGC
>JAWVWU010000292.1:0-4047 GCA_033723595.1 Marinobacter sp.
ACGGTATATCAAGCCCCAGCGACAGGCAGGCGTGGAGCAGGTTGTCCCCGCCGTCAACGTCATAGCTCTGACCGTCTACATGAATTGTCGCCATACCGCTCTCTTACCTCATTTCAAATACCGGTGAAGTCTCTCTACTCTCTACGCGCATCGATGTCAGTGCCTGCCACCTACCGGTGCTGCCTGTCTGCCGGGCCCGATTGGGTCGCTCTGGCCTCCGGTCAGTGCGTCAGACCGGATGCGCCGTCGCCCTCGTCGCTTCGGCTGTTGACGCTCGCACGCCCTGTTCGAACTCCGTGCGGAAATACCGCAACGCGCTCGCCAGAGGCATGGCCGCGCCGGGGGCATGAGCACAGAAGGTTTTGCCGGGCCCCAGATCGTTCGCCAGTTTGTCGAGCATATCGATGTCGCCCGACTGCCCCATACCCCGCTCAAGCGCCTGCAGTAATTTGACGGTCCAGGGCAGTCCATCCCGACAGGGCGTGCACCAGCCACAGGATTCCCGGGCGAAAAAGGCCTCGAGGTTGCGCATCAGCGACACCACACTCTGCTGATCAGATACCACGGCAATCAGGCCGGTGCCCAGTCGGCTGCCCGCCTTGCCGATGGAATCAAAATCGAGGGGCAGGTCCAGGTGCTCCGGCAACAGGAATCCGGTACTACCGCCACCCGGGAGCCAGGTTTTCAGAGTGTGACCAGCCTTCATGCCGCCGGCCAGGTCGAACAACTCCCGGCCTGTGGTGCCGATCGGCAACTCCCAGAGCCCGGTACGCTGGGCCAGACCGGACACGCCATAGAGCTTGGTGCCGCCATCGTTACTGCGGCCGCCCGACAGATCCCGGTACCACTGCGCACCGCGGTGCAGGATCGCTGGCACATTGCAGAGCGTCTCGACGTTGTTGACCACCGTGGGCTTGCCCCAGGCGCCGGCCTGACCCGGAAACGGCGGCTTGGCTCGTGGATTGGCGCGATACCCTTCCAGAGAGTTGATCAGCGCGGTTTCCTCGCCACAAATGTAGCGCCCCGCACCGGTGTGCAGGACAATATCGAAATCGAACCCGCTGCCGGCCACATTATTGCCCAGCCAGCCGGCGGCACGGGCTTCTTCCAGCGCCTGGGTGACAGCCCTGGCCGCCTCAACGTATTCGCCCCGCAGGAAGATGTAACCCAGCCGGGAATTGTTGGCATAACCCGCCAGGATCATGCCTTCAATCAATAAATGGGGCTGCTGCTCGAGCAGCAGGCGATCCTTGAAGGTGCCCGGTTCCATTTCATCCGCGTTGCAGACCAGATAGCCACGGGGGTATTGATCCCCTTTCAGCGTCAGGCTCCACTTGACCCCTGCAGAAAAACCACCACCACCGCGACCACGGAGGTTGGCGTCTTTCATAACATTGATCACGTCGTTCTGACTGAGCCGGCTCAAGGTTTCACTGACGGCTACGTAACCGTCTTTGGCGCAGTAGTCGTCGAGGCCGATAACGGCGCCGTCGTCCCGCAGCCGCCAGGTCAGCGGGTGGGTGTCTGCCTTGCGCTCTGGCGCTGGCTGGCGCAGTTGGCAATGGTAGCGATGTGCCTGTGCTTGGTTGGTCATGAATACGCCTCCAGCAGGCCGGACAGGTCCTCCGGGGCAACCGGTCCGTAGGTGTCTTCACCGATCATGATGGCCGGCCCACGATCGCAGGCCCCCAGACAGCAGACCGGCAGCAGCGTGAAGCGTCCATCGGCGGTCGTTTCGCCATAACCGATACCCAGCTGTTCCTCCAAAGCTACCCGCAGCGCCTCATAGCCGGTCAGAAAGCAGGAACTGCTGTCGCACAACAGGATCACATGCCGGCCAACCGGCTGACGGAAAATCAGGCTGTAGAAGGTGGCGACGCCCTCGACGCTGGCAGTGGCAATGCCGAGCGTTTCGGCGATGGCAGGGACGGCCCCGTCCGGAACCCAGCCGTGACGCCGCTGGACGATCTTCAGCGCCTCAATGCAAGCGGCCTGCGGTTGCTCGTAGTGTCCACGCTCGTGCTCAATGGCCGCCCGATCATCCGGGTGTAGCCGAAAGCCATCGCTGGCAATCGTCTGTGAGGGGTCGAAAGTGCCAGTGTCGTTAGTCATCAGCGGTCCACATCAGCCATAACAAAATCGATACTTCCCAGGTGCGCGATCAGGTCGGGCACGAAGCCCCCGCGCATCAACGACGGAATCTGCTGCAGGTGCGGGAAACTCGGGGTCCGGATGCGGGTCCGGTAGCTCATGGTGTTGCCGTCGCTGGTCAGATAGTAGCTGTTGATCCCTTTGGTCGCCTCAATCATCTGCATGGATTCGTTGGGTTTGAGCACCGGTCCCCAGGACACCTGCAGGAAGTGCGTGATCAACGTTTCAATGTGCTGCAGCATGCGCTCGCGGGGCGGCGGGGTCGTCAGCGGGTGATCCGCCTTGTACTCGCCGGCCGGCATGTTATTGACGCACTGCTGGATGATGCGCAGGCTCTGGCGCATTTCATCAATACGGAGTTGGCCCCGGTCGAACACATCGCCGTTGTGGCCCAGCGGAACCTCGAAGTCAAAATTCTGATAGCCGGAATACGGCCGTTTCTTGCGCAGGTCGAAATCACAGCCGGTGGCCCGCAAATTCGGTCCGGTCACGCCCCAGGTCAGCGCGTCATCCGTGTTGAAGGCAGCGATGTGTTTCGTCCGTTCCTTGACGATGGCGTTTTCCATCATCGCCTTTTCATACTCTTTCAGACGTGCCGGCATCCAGTCCAGGAACCCCTGCATCAGTCGGTCCCACCCTTTCGGCAAATCCTGCATGACCCCGCCAATGCGATACCAGGCCGGATGCATGCGGAAACCGGTGATGCCCTCAATCACCTCATAGGCTTTCTGCCGATCGGTGAAGGTAAAGAAGACCGGCGTCATCGCTCCGAGATCCTGCAGATACGTGCCCAGGAACAACAGATGGCTGTTGATACGGAACAGTTCCGCCATCATGACCCGGATAGTCTCGACACGGTCCGGCACGGTGATGCCCGCCAGCTTCTCTACCGCCAGCACGTAGGGCAGGTTATTCATCACGCCACCGGTGTAATCAATCCGGTCGGTGTAGGGAATGAAACTGTGCCAGGACTGTCGTTCGGCCATCTTCTCGGCACCACGGTGGTGGTAACCGATATCCGGCACACAATCGACCACTTCCTCGCCATCCAGCTGCAGCACCAGCCGGAAGGCGCCGTGTGCCGAAGGGTGGTTGGGGCCCAGGTTCAGGAACATGAACTCGCTGCCGTCCCGCTCCCGCTTCATACCCCAGGATTCCGGGTCAAATTTCAGCGCCTGCTGCTCGGCGTTCTGACCGGCAACGGTCAGGGTGTAGGGATCAAATTCGGTGGCCCGGGCGGGATAATCCTTGCGCAGGGGATGCCCGGTCCAGGTCGGCGGCATCAGGATTCGCGCCAGTCGTGGATGACCGTGAAACTCAACGCCGAACATGTCCCACACTTCGCGTTCATACCAGTTGGCATTGGCGTAGATCGACGTGCAACTTGGCAGACTGGTATCCGGTTCGCTCAGGGCAACCTTCAACAGGATGTCGCGATTACGGGCAATCGACAACAGATGATAGAAGACTGTGAAGCTGGACGCCGGCAATCCACGCCGGTGGCTGCGGAAACGCTCATCGATACAGGACAGGTCGTACAACATCAGGAATCCGTCCCGGAGATCGCGCAGGTATCCCATCACTTCGAGGAGCCGGTCCCGTGCGACCCACAGAACCGGCATACCGGTCAGCGCCGCCTGTTCGCAGGTGATCGCGTCGCCAAACCGTTGTCGCAACGCGTCAACAACCTCGTCTGGGGCCCGCTCCGATGCGGCGTCCAATGTTGGTGTACCCACGCTCATGATGGTGGTTCAACTCCCGGATTGTGGTCCTGTTTCAATCGGTTCAGATGCTGTCGGGGGTCCGCAGCTCAGTCGCCTGAATGCGCTTGTCCCGCCATTTTTCTCGTTGCGAAGGCATGTCAGCCCTATAGACGCCCTGGTCGCCAACGACCCA
>JAWVWU010000293.1:0-4041 GCA_033723595.1 Marinobacter sp.
GATTTCAAACAGGCCCGGTCAGTCGTGATCGGCTTTCCGGTAGCCGGTCAGCTCGATGTATCCTCTCCCCGTGGCACTGCCGGTCACCGTCGCCGGGCTTTCCCAGTAGGGGAACAGCCCCCGGTTCCAGAACTCTCCCGACCTTGTGGTGACGGTGACCGAGAGATTTTTCGACGGAATGTCGAGCTGCCAGCGATCGGGCACCCGCCCCTGCTCGGTGTCCCGAAACCCGATGGGCGTCAGTGAAAGCTGGTCTGTGCTCAACGGCGTAACCTCACCGCCGGGACCGATCCAGGTGCCAGACCGGAACACCCCTTCGCCGGACCGCAGCCTGAACGCCATGACTGCAGCGCCGGAATCGAGATGCAGCCCCATCCAGTCCCATCCCTGCTGTCCGGTTTTGAGAAACTGACTGCTCCATTCCCGGTCAAACCAGCCCTCGCCGGCCACCGGCCAGCTTTGATCCCCGATCGACACCGTGCCGCTGATGTGAAGATCGACATAGCTGAAGTACATCGAGCCTTCACCGCTGGCCGACTTGGCGCTGAATCCGTGATCACCGTGACGGACCGGCGGACCCTGCCGTTCAAGCGTCAGGTCATAGCGCCAGTCGCCGGAGGCGACCTGCAGATGCCAGCGACCCTGCCTGTCCGTTGACAATTGCCAGTCATCCAGCCAGACGCCGAAGGGCGTCGCCCGCGCGCCCGCATTGCCGACGTCACCCCGCGCCAACCTCTCCCGGAACCGGTGCTGGCCCTGAAACGACAACGCCGCATCGGCCATCCAGACCGATTGCAACGGCCAGTCCCCGGCCGGCGGTGGCGGCTGGTCGGGAGCGCGTGGCTGCAGAGCCTGGCGAAACTGGGTCCATTGCAGCCCCACAGGCTGACCGTCGTCAGTCTGAAGGTTGGCGGTGAGATACCACCATTCGATCCGGTATTGCGGATGCGGTCCCAGATCCTGCGGCAAACTGATCCGGTCGCCGGGCGCCGGTTGCCGGAACGGACGATCCGGGTCGTTGGTCAGGCGCGTCGCGAGCCCGGCAAAACCGGTCTGCGGAGGGGCCTTCGACTCGGGACTGCAGCCGGCCATCAGGCCGAGCAACACCACCAGGCAAGCGATCCGTTTTACCGTCAGTTTCTCGATCAAAACACCCTCCGTGTCATCGCTCGGCCGCGCCCAACCGGTTGACGGCCACCGGCGCCGGCGGCCGGTCGCCGACGGTCCGACGGCTCAACCAGGCGATCAGCAAGCCAATAGCCGCGCACAATCCGGTCAACTCGAGCCAGAACAGAGGATAGACCGCCATCGGCAGCGACCAGCCAAACGCCAGCGGGTTCACCCGAGCCACCAGAACCCAGGTCATGAAGACGCCCAGGGGCAGCGCCGACAGGGCGATCAGTCCTGTCAGGCCGACAGCCTGCCAGCGCAGGCGACGGTGGATAGCGGTTAGCGAGAGACCCCAGACATGCAACAACTGGTAATACCAGAACCGGCCGGCGAAAAAGACCCGCCCCATCAGCAACAGCGACACCGCTGACAGCGCCAGCGTCAGCAGACTGATCGCCCGGGTCAGCACAAACGTCTGGCGGAAGACCTGACGGGCCAGCTCGCGTACCCGACCGTTGTCCCGGACGTCCAGGTGATCAACCTGCCACGCGTTGGCGAGTTGTCTCTGCAACGCCTGTCCGGCGCCGGCAGCTCCCGATAACGACACCGCCAGGCTGGCAAAGTCCGCGTGAAAACTGTCCGGCAGGACCGACCGAGGCAGTGCAATTTCGCCGACTGGCCGACCGTAATCCGGGTAAATACCAACCACCGTGCGGTCGAGGGTCCGGCTGGCAACCGTCACCCGGAGACGCTGCCCGACAGACAATGACTGGCGGCGGGCCAGCTGTTCATTGACCAGCACGCCGTCGTTGCGCAGTGCCTGCCAGGGCTGGTCGACTGACGCCTGAAACCGCCAGGCCTGCAACAAGCCCGACCCCGGATCCACCGCCAGCAGATCGGTGACCACCTGTCCGACTTGGGCCCGCCCGCGGATCACCGTGTTCCAGTCGATCACCGCATCGGACGACGCCAGTATTGACTCGGCAGCCGTGACACCCTGATCGAGCGGCACCTGAATAAACAGGTCACCCTGCAGGCGCTGATCAAGCCAGTCATAAAACGTGGTCTCGAACGTCGACACCAGGGCCTGCACCGCAATCACCGTCGCCACGGCAAATTGCAGGGCCACGGCCGGCAACGCCAACTGCCGCAGCATGACCGCCATTTCCTTCAGTGACCACTGTGCCAGCGGCGAGCCTGCCCGGCTGGCGCCGCTGGCAAGCATGCCTGCAAGCCATCGGGGCGTCATCAGGCCGATACCGGCGAACAACAGGGCCACCCCGACAAACACCCAGGCCAGCGAATCAGCGATCAGCAGCAGACCAACCGATGCCAGGGTAGCCACGGCTGCGAGCGCCACTGCACGGCCACCGCGCAGGGTGCGCGCATAGGAAGGCACGAGCAGGTCCAGCACACCCCAGAGCACAGCAATAAGCACGACCCCCAGGGCTGACAACCCGGACAGCCAGCCACTGCCCTGGGCGAACAGCCCGGTATCGAACAATCCTGCCATGACCTGATCAAAGCCACCGGCAAATACCCGTGAGGCCAGTCGGCCCAGCGCGATGCCCGGCAAAGCCGACAATGTGGCCACTAACAACAGTTCGGCGACCAGATAACGCTGTATCCGCGCAGAGTCCACGCCGTAGCGCCGGAGCAATGACAGACTGTCGCGCCGCTGCATCAGCCCGAGCTGATAGACGCTTCGAACCAGTAACGCGGTAATCAGCAGGACCAGGACACAGAGCGCATCGAGGTTGAGCAGGAAGCTGTCCGCCAGATCACCGGTATCCAGACCGTTCGTGCCCGACGTCAACCGAAAACCAGACGGCAGGGAAACCGCAGGATCGACGACCCAGAGCTGGAAACGACGATCATAACCCTTGGCCGCGATGGTCGCCGCCTGGTGAATGTCGACGATTGCGGGGCTGGCCAGCTTGTCCCGAATGCGGGCGGCCTGGTCGGGATGATCGTCTCCCAGGCAACTCAATGACAGCGGGTCGACCCCGATCACCCGCCCTTGCGGGGCTGGGCGCTGGACCTCCAGCCAGGGCAGCACACACACACCCTGTCGGCGCAACGTCACGAAATCATCCACGGTGACCGGGGCGCCATCGTCGCGCTGAACCTGATAACGGTCGGCCAGCAGACGAGCGCTCTGGTCCAGACTGTCACGGGCCTGCCGGGTCAGGTCCCAGACGCCGGACCAGAGCGCGGTTGCCAGCACGATGATCATCACCAGCGACACCAGTTGCAGAGGGTGACGACGGTAATGACTGAACAGCGCAGCCCGCAGTCCCATCATGTCGGTCCGGCGCCGAGGGTCAGCGTGTGATCACACCGGGCGGCCAGTGCCGGATCGTGGGTCGCCAGAATCATCGGGCAGCCGGTCTGGTGCCGAAACTCGAACAGGGTGTCGGCCACCTGCTCCGCCGTGTGCCGGTCCAGGCTGCCGGTGGGCTCATCGGCCAGAATCAGGCGGGGTTCCATGGCAAACGCCATCGCCAGGGCGACGCGCTGGCGCTGGCCGCCGGAGACCTGGTCGGGGAAACGTGCGGACAGGCCGGCCAGGCCGAGCCGGTCAAGCCAGCCGCTGGCGTCAGCGCGGCCTCGTCCGGCCAGGCTGGCGCGCAGGCGGACATTATCCGCGAGCGACAGCGCGGGCATCAGATTCGCTTCCTGGAACACGGTGGCAATCGCCTGGCGACGAAGGTCAGTCCAGCGCGCATCGCCTGGCGAAAGTGCCTCGCCAAACAGTTCAACGTCGCCCTGCTCCCAGGGCTCAAGGCCGCTGATGATGTTGAGCAGCGTGCTTTTACCGGAACCGGACGGCCCCATCAACGCCAGGGTCTGCCCGGCCTGGAGCTCAAGGTCCAGCGCCGACAGTACGGCGATGGTTTCGGCTGCCGATCGGAACTGCTTGCCAAGAGC
>JAWVWU010000294.1:0-4018 GCA_033723595.1 Marinobacter sp.
AACAGGTCGACGATCTGCGCTCATTCGATGCAGAAACGTTTGTGAATGCATTGTTCGATGAGTAACCCGTCTCATGATCGAATTTGAACAGGTCAGCAAGCGCTACGACAGCGACCACACCGCCCTGAAACAGGTCAACTTCACTCTGTCGCGGGGCGAGATGGCGTTTCTGACCGGTCATTCCGGGGCGGGGAAAAGTACGCTGCTGAAACTGATCATGCTGATGGAGCGCCCCACGGCCGGCAACGTGGTGGTGGGCGGTCAGTTGCTCAACAAAATGCCCCGCCGGCAGATTCCCTACATTCGGCGACACATCGGCGTGGTCTTCCAGAACCACCAGCTCCTGTTCGACCGGTCGGTCTTCGACAACGTGGCGATGCCACTGGAAGTGATGGGTGTGGCGGCGGCCGATATCGGACGTCGGGTCCGCGCTGCGCTGGACAAGGTCGGGCTGCTCAACAAGGAAAAAATGAATCCGATCCAGCTCTCCGGTGGCGAGCAACAGCGCATCGGGATCGCCCGGGCGGTCGTCAACAAACCGCCGGTTCTGCTGGCAGACGAGCCCACCGGTAACCTTGACCCGGCCCTGTCAGCGGACATTATGCATCTGTTCGAGCAGTTCAGTCAGGTCGGCGTCACTGTTCTGGTCGCCAGTCACGACATTGCCCTGATCGAGGCCATGGGCCGTCGCACATTGACGCTGGATCATGGCTATCTGACGGCGGGCGGGTCGGCAAACCCGGGAGAATCGATTCATGGCCAGTAAGCGCCCACTTCGTTCCGGCGATGCGTCTGAGCAGCGCACTGGGGGCGGGCGAGGCGCCCGGCGGACCCGCTCATCAATCGGCAGATGGCTGGATGGCTACGTTGGCCACCATCGCAGGGTAGCCGGAGACAGTGCCCGTCGGCTATTGCAGGCGCCCGCAGCCAGTCTGATGACGTGGACCGTGATGGGCGTTGCGCTGGCATTGCCAGTGGGGCTGCTACTGCTGTTGGCCAGCCTGCAGAATATCAGCGCCGGCTGGGAAAATGCGGCCCGCGTGACCGTTTACCTGAGCGAGTCGACCACGCTTGATGACGCAAAGAAGCTGCGCCTTGACCTGGCAACGCGGGCCGACGTGCTCGACGTGAACCTGATTGACAAAACCACGGCGCTGGCGGAATTTCGTGCCGACTCCGGGCTTGGCGATGCCCTGGACTACCTCGATGACAACCCGCTGCCCCATACCCTGCTGGTGACGCCGGCGCTGACGGCACGCAATGAAAACGGCATCCGCAATCTGGTCGCTGCGCTGCAGCAGACCGGGGGCGTTGACCAGGTGCAGGTGGATCTGGGCTGGCTGCAACGTCTGAATGCGATCGCCGATGTGCTGGGCCGGAGCGTCTGGGCACTCGCCCTGTTATTGGCGGTCGCGGTGGTGCTGGTAATCGGCAATACCATTCGGCTGGCGATTGAAAACCGACGTGATGAAATCGTGGTTGCCAAGCTTGTGGGTGGCACCGACGCGTTCGTACGCCGTCCGTTCCTGTATACCGGCATCTGGTATGGGCTCGGGGGTGGATTGATCGCTTTTGTGGTGCTGGAACTTTCCCTGTGGTGGCTCAGTGCGCCGGTCGACCGGCTTGCGAACCTCTATAACAGCCAGTTCGAACTGGTTGGCCTGACGTTCGAGGGGGCACTGGCCCTGCTGGCAGCGGCTGTACTGTTTGGATGGCTGGGTGCCTGGCTTGCGGTCAAGCGACACCTGGATGCCATTGAGCCCGGCTGATTGCGCGACACAGCCATTACGGAAAAACCCTATTGTCTTGAACAGAACTTCTGGCGTAGGTTGAACGTAAGACAATGATACCTCATCGACGTGCAGGAACAGGCGCCGCCGGTGATCAATCCTTAAGGTTGTGGTATCGACATATCTTGGCGGTTGGCCGGTGAGTTGCTATATTACCGGGTCGCCAGATAGCGGAGGAGAAGCATGAGTACAAGTTTACAGCTCGCTGATCGACTGGTTCCGGGTGCCAATCTTGAATCTTATATTCAGGCTGCGGCCCGCATTCCTGTACTCACCGTTGATGAAGAACGCGATCTTGCCGAGCGACTGCATTACGAAGGCGATGTGGAAGCCGCACGTCAGCTGGTTCTGTCGCACCTGCGGTTTGTGATCCACATTGCGCGCAGTTACTCCGGTTATGGCCTGGCTCAGGCAGACCTGATCCAGGAGGGTAACGTCGGCCTGATGAAAGCAGTCAAACGCTTCAATCCGGAATACGGCGTACGCCTGGTGTCCTTCGCCGTGCACTGGATCAAGGCCGAGATTCACGAATTTATTCTGCGCAACTGGCGCATCGTCAAAGTCGCTACGACCAAGGCCCAGCGCAAGCTGTTCTTTAATCTGCGCAGCCAGAAAAAACGCCTGGCGTGGCTCAATCACGCCGAGGTTGAGGCCGTTGCCGAGGATCTTGGCGTGGAGCCGCGCGTGGTGCGTGAGATGGAAGGCCGCATGGCTTCCCATGACACGGCCTTTGACGGTCCGATGGATGATGACGACGAGTCGGCCTACCAGGCGCCGGTGCATTATCTTCAGGATAACCGCAGTGATCCGGCTGAACAGCTGGAAAAGGCGGATTGGACTGACGATTCCAATGGCCGTTTGATGGAAGCGCTGCAGACGCTGGACGAGCGCAGCCAGGATATATTGCGGGAACGCTGGCTGACCGACAGTAAGTCGACGCTGCATGAACTCGCCGACCGGTACGGCGTGTCAGCGGAGCGTATCCGTCAGCTGGAAAAGAATGCGATGAAGAAAATCCGGTTACAGATGGCCGAAGCGGTCGCCTGACACCGGATTGATCATCGCCCAACGCAGAAAACGCCACCATGCCTCGCGGCTGGTGGCGTTTTTGTTTGTGGGGTGGGCTTGGGGGCTCGCCTGATCATCGTTAAAAGGAGTCTGACATGACAGCGGTTCGTCCCCGCATCGCGTTCCTGGGGGTTGGTCTGATGGGCGCCCCGATGGTTCGCAACCTTCTGGATGCCGGCTATTCGCTGGTGCTATGGAACCGAACCCGGGCCAAGAGCGATGTCTTCTCCGGGCAGGCAGCGATTGCAGACGATCCTGCTGAGGCCGTGCGTGACGCCGATGTGGTGATCACCATGCTGGAAAACGGCGACGTGGTCGATTCGGTGCTTGTGGGCCAGAAGACGCTGGATGCAATACCTGCGGGTGCCCTGTTGATCGATATGAGCTCCGTGCCGCCTACCCTCGCCCGCCGTCACGGGGCGCTGGCAGCCGCGGCTGGTATCGGCTATCTGGATGCACCGGTGTCGGGTGGGACGCGGGGCGCCGAGTCGGGCGCGCTGAGTATCATGGTCGGCGGCGATCCCGCCGATCTGAACCGGGCGAAAGCCGTGTTGTCTGTGCTGGGTCACCCGTTGAGGATCGGGCCGGTCGGGGCCGGCCAGCTCGCCAAACTCGCCAATCAGGCGATTGTTGGTATTACCATCGGTGCCGTATCCGAGGCCCTGTTGCTGGCAGCAAAGGGTGGCGCTGATCCGGTTGCGGTCCGGGAGGCTCTGATGGGCGGATTCGCGAGCAGCCGGATTCTCGAACAGCACGGTCAGCGCATGATCGACCGGGATTTTGCCCCCGGCGCCCCGGCCCGGATTCAGCTCAAGGATCTGCGGATGATTCTCGATGAAGCCCGGGCTGAAGATCTTACCCTGCCGCTGTCCCAACAGGTATACAATGAATACAGATCGTTGGTGGCCAACGGGCACGCTGACGTCGATCACAGCGGCCTGTTGCTGGAGTTGGAACACCTTAACGGAGCCCGGTTGGGCGGCTCCAACCCTGTTGCCAAGGAGTAAGTCATGCCCCGTTTTGCGGCGAACCTGACGTTGTTGTTTACCGAACTGCCGTTTCTGGAGCGCTTTGCCGCGGCCCGCAAGGCGGGGTTTGACGGTGTCGAGTACCTGTTTCCTTACGACTGGGCGCCGGACGAGCTGGCGGCTCGTTTGACG
>JAWVWU010000295.1:0-4014 GCA_033723595.1 Marinobacter sp.
ATTGCTTTGCGGAGATCCGGCGACGCCAACCGCTACCAGCTCAGCAATGGTCGCGGGGCCCGCCTGCGGGAGGAGGATGCCCTCGGCAACCACGACTGGCTGGTGGCCGCCGACCTGGACGGCCAGACCCGGGAATCCCTCATCTTCCTCGCCGCCGCCACCGACCGGGCCACCTTGGAAACCGACCTCGCCAGCCATATCGAGACCGTCGACGACGCCCGCTGGGACGACACCAAGGGCACCGTCATCGCCCGCCGCGTCAAACGCCTCGGCGCCCTCATCCTCGAACAGAAAGCGCTCCCTGACCCCAGCGCCGAACAGATCCAGCTCGGCCTGCTGACCGCCGTCAGGGAGAAAGGTATTGCCAGCCTGCCCTGGACTGACGCCGCCCGGCAGTGGTGTGCCCGGGTCAGGCGTATGCGCACCCTTGAGCCCGAGGCCTGGCCGGACACCTCCGATGTCGCCCTGCTCAGGACACTCGAGCAGTGGCTTGCACCCTTTATGGCCGGTGTCCGTAACTGGAAAGGCCTGCAGCAGATCCCCCTGCTCGACGCGCTGCACACGCTGATTGACTACCCGCAGCAACAGCGCCTCAATCGTGAGCTGCCCACCACGCTGGACATCCCCACCGGGCAATCGGTGCGCCTGGATTACACCGCCGACAACGGCCCGGTACTGGCCACCAAACTCCAGACCCTGTTCGGCTGGCGTGAAACCCCCCGGCTGGCCAATGGCCGGATCCCCGTCGTGATCCACCTGCTCTCCCCGGCCCAGCGCCCGCTGGCCGTAACCGCGGACCTGGCAAGCTTCTGGGTTCAGGCCTACCCCGAGGTGCGGAAGGAACAACGCGGCCGATACCCAAAACACCCGTGGCCGGAGGACCCGTTGACGGCGGAGGCGAAGTTGGGGACCAAAAAGTCGGGGCGCTAATCCGGGAAACGTAACGGCCTACGACCTCCACCGGACGCCTCTGTCGGGACGCCAGTAAACAAAAGCGTTAAGCCCTTTTTTGTGGCTCAGGCTGTCTATCACACCGACATTGCCGCAGATGCCCTCGAAGACCTGTTGAAAACGTGGATCTCGGGTTCGGAAATCGGGTACAGGGCAATATCAACGGCTGCGCAGCGATGGATTTTCTGCTTTTTTTGGAATAAAAGCGGAGACCAGTCGTTAACCGGGTGAACACAACGGAAAATCCGGAGGATTAACGATGATGAAACGTACGCTTACACTCGCGATCTGTTCCGTTCTCGCTATGTCTGCCAATGCGGCAGAAACCCAGGGCTCTGGTCAGGCCAGCGCCAGTACCCAGATGAGTGCTCAGGGCGGCGCCAGTGGCAGCAATGCCGGCAGCGTCCGTAGCCAGGGAAACGTTGAGGGAAGCGCTGGCGGTAGCGCCAACGGCCGTGAAAATGGTCACGCGGATGGACACGCACAAGGCCAGGCCAGTCTGTCCGCTGGGCTATCGGGGCAGTCGGCTAACAATGAGTCCGGCGGTCGTGCACGAGGCGAATCGAGCGCTGCCAGTGCTCAGGGAGCGGCGATCGCAGCCGACGCACAGGCCATCGGTGACCGTGCCCGTGATCAGGCCAGCCGAGCAAGCACGCAGGCCCGCGAGTCAGGACGCAAGGCGGTCGCTGCCAGCGTTGAGGCCGGTAATCGCGTGCGCAGCGAAGCCAATGCCCAGGCCAGTGCGGCCCGTGATGAGGCCGCCGAGCGTCGCGCGCAGACTCAGGCGCAGCTGCAGTCGGCGCAGAAGTCTGCCGTTCAGGCTGAGACCCGTCAGCAGGTAGACGCGACGGTGTCCGACAGCGTGCAATCCCAAGTCAGTGACAGTGTCAGCAGCTCTGTTCGCGATTCGGTTCAGGGTGGCGTGCTGTAACGGTAAGCAGAACAATCGACCGGGCCCATGGCCCGGTTTTTTGTGATCAAGGAGATTATTCATGCAGCGCACACAACGAATGAGAGACTGGCTGATCGCCGCTGCGGTGATCGCCGCCGTCTCTGCCGACGCCCAGGCGGCAAAGGTCGCGGGACACGTGGAAACCGGCGCGCTCTATGACAGCAACCTGAACGTCGATGAGCTGGATCAGGCCTCTGACCGAAGCGATCATGCCCTGTTGATCGACGCTGGCGCAGAAGCGAGCGGTCATCCGTTGGATAACCTGACACTGACCGGCACCTACGATTTTACATCCCGCAACTACGCCTCCAATGATCGGTTCGACCAGACAATACACCTGGCTTCGGTGGACCTGAGCTACGACATCGATTCGGTGACGGTCGGGGCCAGCCATCACTATTCCCACGCCACGCTGGATTCAGAGCCGTTTCTGGATTATCACCGCACCAGCGTCTACATGGGAAAGCTGATTGATGATGACGTGTACGTCATGGTCAGTCTGCTCAGCAAGCGTAAGTCATTCGACCATGATCAAGCCCGGGATGCTCACACCCGGGGCGTCGCCCTGGATAACTTTTTCTTCTTCAACCAGCGCCAGACGCTGCTGGTGTTCGGTCTTGAAAGCGATCACCAGACTGCCCGGTCGGACGCCTACGATTACCTGATGCTGGCGGGACGCGCCCGGGTCAAGCATCACTTCATGGTGTCGGGCCACCGGAATACCGTTCAGGCTGGCGTGCGCTACGAGGCCCGGGATTACGATGAGCCGGTGTCCTCCGTGGATAATCCGACGTTGCCGCTCGCCGGTCCGACGCAATCCAACAGGACCCGGACTGACGGAATCCTGAATGCGGATATCCGATGGTCGGTGGGGCTGACGGACTGGCTGACGACGGAAGCCAAAGTGGAGCATACCGACTACCGGTCAACGCTGGATTCCGCGGAATACGCCAAGACCGTCGCCTCACTGACGTTGCGCGTTGACTTCTGAGATCGCTGGGCGCTCAGTGGCTACCGAGAAAGCCGTAACCGTAGACCGGATCCCGGCCGCTCTGGCCCAGATCCACCGCCTGATCGGCGAGCTGTTTCACCAGCTCCGGCAGTGGCGCCTTTGAGACGGCCAGCCGACAGGCCAGTTGTGCGGTTACCCTCGGCGTCGCCAGGGAGGTGCCGCTGAGCTGCGTAATGCCACCGCCGCTGTCGGCCACGTCGACATCGACACCGTCGGCGGCAAAGTCCACCTGATCGCCCCGGTTGGCCCAGCGATACACACGATGGTGCCGGTCCACGGCGGTGACCCCGATCACATCGGGGTAGGCGGCGGGATACAGCGGCGGAGCCGCGGGTCCTGCGTTGCCAACGGCAGCGACCAGGGGGATGCCAGCCGCCGCCACCCGCTGGATAACCCGGGCCAGCAACCGGTTGTCAGGTCCTGCCATGCTGATGTTGATCAGATCAACCTGTTGCGATACCAGCCAGTTCAGGCCTTTGATCAGGTGCAACAGGGTGGCGCCGGACGCCTGTTGATTACGGCTAAAGAACACCGAGGCGTTGACCAGTGTTGCCCGGGGTAATGATGCCACGCCCTGTTCCGGGCCATGCCCCACCAACAGACTGGCGACGGCTGTGCCGTGGGTGTCAGGTTCCCGGAACGGTCTGGCAAGTGTCGCCGCGTCCAGGAAGTGTTTCTGGATAATGCGGACGCCGGTGAAACTCGGGTGATCGGTCTGTATGGCGGTATCGACCATGCCAACCTTCATTGGGCTGCTACAAACGGCTGTCGGGACGGCCTGGCGGTGGCTGGTCGCTCCGGTTTCGCTCTCGGGGCGGTATATGTGGTTGCGGTCAAGGCGCTCCACCAGTGACGCCGGTAACACGCGTTTCAGGGCGGCGCGCGAATCCAGGTCGTCGTCCACCCGGAACCGCACCACCCGGAGATCCAGTTCCTCAAGCCGGGTCTGGTCGATAATGTGAATGCCGGGCTGATCCAGCTGGCCCAGTTCGTCGGCGTCCAGCGTCACCAGCCATTGGCCCTCCACAGCGCGCCAGCCGCCGTCGACCCGGACATCGACAAAGGCATCCGAGCCATCCGCTGACAGTATCGGAAGCCG
>JAWVWU010000296.1:0-3996 GCA_033723595.1 Marinobacter sp.
AGAGGCGGTGATCGATACGCTCGTGGATACCCACCACCGCCGGGGCAAGGCGGCGGGGGCAGGGTTTTACGAGTACCCGGCGGACGGCAAGAAGCACCTTTGGACGGAGCTTGAAAGCCTGTTCCCGGTAACTCGCGGCGCGGGCGCTTTGCCGTTGTCCACTCTGAAAGACAGGCTTTTGTATATCCAGGCCATTGAAACCGTACGTTGTCTCGAAGAAGGCGTTCTGCAGACCATCGAGGATGCCAATGTCGGCAGCATATTCGGCATCGGTTATGCGCCCTGGACCGGAGGCGCCATCCAGTTTATCAACCAGACCGGTGTGCGAGCGTTCACAGAACGGGCAAAAGAACTGGCGACGCAGTTTGGCGAACGATTCACCCCGCCTGCGATGCTGCTGGAAAAGGCAGAGACCAACACACCCTTCTGAGCGCTGCCCCGCCCCTGGCGCCTGAAGGCCGCTTCAGGCGCTGTCCCGACCCGGCGCCGCCCGCTGCTGTCGCTGAAACGTAACAATCTGTCCTGATCATGGACAGATTGTCACACAGGGACACCCGGGACCTATGGCAACCACATCGGCCCTTGCCTACAATGAGGTGATGCGCCAATCTTGCTGTGCTCGCACAGCGTATTGACTCGGGACGATCAACCCAGCGTTCGAGGAATCCCACCGGCGATCGGGAGGCGGCCCGTAACGGGGTTTGCCAACTCCCTGACCAACCATTCGATATCGGGTACGACACTATATGACGACTGCCGAACGACACTCCGCTCTCCGTTTGCCTTTCTCCCTGATCGGGCGGCTGCGGCGGCATGGCATCATCCTTGCGCTTGGTCTGCTGCTGTCGCCAGCGGTTCTGCACGCCGCGACCGAAACAGACCCGTCGTTCGAACCGGTATCCCCGGACATTGAGCAGGCACGCGCCAATATTCTGATTTCCCGCCAGCTCCAGTTCACCCATTTCCGCGACCAGCCGATCGACGAAGCGCTGTCCCGGGAAGTGTTTGATGCGTACCTCGAGTATCTCGACGGTCAGAAGATCTATCTGACCCAGCAAGACGTCAATCAACTCGACGTTTACCGGGACAAACTGGCGTCAGCTCTGAAAACCGGTCAGCTTCAGCCGGGCTTCAACATCTACAATACGGTTCAGAAGCGCATTGTTGAGCGCCTCGACTACGCCCTGTCGCTGCTTCAGAAGGGCGTTGATCAGTTCCGTTTCGACACCGACGAAACCCTGACGCTGGACCGATCCAAAGCCGACTGGGAGCCGGACCAGGCAGCGCTTGATGCGCTCTGGACCAAACGCATCAAAAATGCAGTGCTGGCCCAGCATCTCTCCGGAAAATCCAACGAACAGATTCAGGACAGCCTGACTCGCCGTTACGAGAGTCAGCGCAAGCGCGCGCTGCAGATTCGCAGCGAGGACGCGTTCCAGGCGTACATGAACGCCTTTACCAGCGTATGGGACCCCCACACCGCCTACTTTTCGCCCCGCACCTCGGAAAACTTCAACATTAACATGAGCCTCTCTCTGGAAGGTATCGGAGCGGTGCTGCAGGCAGACAATGAATACACCAAGGTCGTCCGGCTGGTGCCGGGCGGGCCGGCTGCGAAGCAGGGTCAGCTCAAACCGGGCGACCGCATTGTGGCCGTCAAACAGGAAGATGAAGACAAGCCTGTGAACGTGATCGGCTGGCGCCTCGACGAAGTCGTTGATCTGATTCGCGGTCCCCGGGCCTCTACGGTCAGTCTGGAAGTGATTCCGGCCAGCGCCGGAGACGAATCGGTCACCCGCAGCATTTCGATTCAGCGTGACAAGGTGAAGCTGGAAGAGCAAAGCGCCACCAGCGACATTCTCAACCTGAAGCGCGACGGCAAGGACTACAAGATTGGGGTGATCAACATTCCCACCTTCTACGCCGACTTCCAGGCCATGCAACAGGGCGATCCCAACTACAAAAGCACCACCCGGGATGTCCGTCGACTGATCGAATCCCTTCAGGAGAAGGGAATTCAAGGGCTGGTCATTGATCTGCGAAACAACGGTGGCGGCGCCCTGAATGAGGCCAATGATCTGGTCGGCCTGTTCATTGATGAGGGTCCGACCGTGCAGATCCGAAATTCCGAAAATGACGTGCAGGTGCTCACGGATCAGGATCCTGCCGTGGTCTACGACGGCCCCATGGTGGTCCTGGTCAACCGCATGAGTGCGTCCGCCTCGGAAATCTTCGCCGGCGCGATCCAGGATTATGGCCGCGGCCTGGTGGTGGGCTCACAAACCTTCGGCAAAGGCACGGTCCAGGCGGTTCGTCCCCTGAACCATGGTCAGCTCAAGATTACCCAGTCAAAATTCTATCGGGTATCGGGCGGCTCCACCCAGCACAAGGGTGTTATGCCGGATATTAAAATCCCCACACGGATAGATACCACGCGCATTGGCGAGGATGCCCTGCCTCACGCCCTGCCCTGGGACCAGATTGAGGCGGTACCCCACACCCGTTATTTCGATTTCAGCGGCATCATCGACCAGCTCAAGGCGAATCACGCCAAGCGCTTTGCCCACAATCCGGAATTCAGCCTGCGCAAGGACGAGATCAAGCTGCTCAAAGAACAGCGCGAGGTGAACACGGTCAGCCTGAACGCAGACAAACGCAAAGCCTACCAGGATGATCTGGAGCGTCGGCAGTTGGCAATCACCAATGCCCGGCGTGAGATTCACCATGAGCCAACCTTCAAGAACATCAAGGCACTTGAGGACTGGCAGGACAAGCAAACAGCCAGCAGCGAGAGCGAAGACGACAAGATGGACTTCATCGTGCGCGAGGGCGGCAACATCATGGCCGACATGCTGAAGCTGGATCCTCGCATGGCGTCCATCCTCCAGGCCGGACAGATTACCGCACAGGCCCGTTAAACGGCGGTCCCTGACCGCCCGCAGACGCGCGCAACAGGGCAAGTAACCGGGAGCAGGTAATGGCAAAAAGCCGCAAGGAAACGCAGGCCCGTGCCCTGGAAAATCTGCTAATGGATGCCATGCACGCCATGGCGTCCATGGATGACGTGGAAAAGCTTGAAGCGGACGCCAGCCCGACGGCGCAATCCCCGAAAAGCCCGACGGACGTCGATGACCCATCGCTGGTTGACCGGATAACGGAACTGACCGGATCGGCACTGCGATTTGCGGCCAGATCAACAGACACCTCCATGCGCCTCGGTCGCGCGCTCCTGAACTCCCAGGATCAACTGCGGCTCATGCTGGCGACTGGCCAGTCGCTCAAGGACATCCGCAAGGTCGCGGGTCTTACCCTGAGCGAGATGAGCGATGCCCTCAACCTGAAAGACAAATCGCTTCTGGAAGCCATCGAAAACGGCACCGCCACGCTGTCGTTCGAACTCATTCTGCGGTTGGCGGCGCTGGTCGCTCGAAACGATCCGATTCCGTTCATTCTGAAATACACCCGCCAGTATAATCCGGAGGTGTGGCAGGTGCTGAACGACTGGGGTGTCGGCCGGCTGCCGCTGCAATTCGAGCGTGAGCGGCAGTTCATCAACATTTTCAGGGGGCATGATGACGCCCGGGAACTGAGTGACGAAGGCTTCGAGCAAGTGCTGGCTTTCACCCGCCAGAGCTTTGAAATGTCACTGCATTTCGTGGCAGAACAGGAGCAGACCGTGCGCAGGCTGAGGGCCGGGCTGGCGCCCGGTCCCGATAAAAAACAGGGCGACCCGGACACCTGACGCCTTCGCATCATAAACCGCCGCGACGACCCCACACGACACGCTGATTACTCGCAGCGTCCTGCGCCGAACAGCCTTGCCATACCCGCCGCATCCGGCGAAGTCACCACGCCCCGCTCCGTCACGATTACATCTATCAGGCTGGCAGGCGTTACATCAAACACCGGGTTGTAGGCGTTGATGTTGCGTGGCGCGATCGGCGTGCCCTGAAGCTCCAGTAGCTCGCTGCTGTCCCGTTCCTCGATTGGGATGTC
>JAWVWU010000297.1:0-3993 GCA_033723595.1 Marinobacter sp.
GCTTTTCAGCCGAAGCCCCATCAGTAACGCACCAATCTGGGCATCGGTGGCTTCCCCGTTCATCACGATACGCATGACCTGCTTCATTTCATCGCGGCTGAGGTCGAGGTTGGTCGAGAGTCGGTTAAGCGCGTCTTTCATGTCCATAGCGGCTTCCTCTAAGGCCCAGCTAAGGCCTGAATGGCAGTCAGCATGCGAGGGACAGTGGTCCCCCCGGAGCATGCAGGATAGCGTTTTGTTGTTCTGATCAGGCCACGTTCAGCTGCAGGAAGTTGCGCAGCAGTTCGTGGCCCTGTTCCGTCATGATCGATTCCGGATGAAACTGCACACCCTCAATCGCCAGCGTCCGGTGACGTACGCCCATGATTTCTTCAATCGACCCGTCCGGCTGGCGTGTCCAGGCGGTGACTTCCAGACAGTCCGGCAGGGTGGTCTGATCCAGTACCAGGCTGTGGTAGCGGGTGGCCTGAAGCGGGTTGCTCAGCCCCCGGAATACGCCGCCATCGTTGTGAAACACCGGCGACATCTTGCCATGCATAACCTGGCCGGCGCGGATCACATCACCGCCAAATACCTGGCCAATGGCCTGATGTCCCAAGCATATTCCCAGTATGGGCAGTTTTCCGGCGAAATGCTCAATTGCCGCCATGGAAATTCCGGCCTCATTCGGGGTACACGGGCCCGGGGAGATCACCAGGCGTTCCGGCTTCAGCGCCTCGATGTCGGCCACGGTGATTTCGTCGTTGCGGTAGACCTGCACCTCAGCTCCCAGCTCCGCCAGATACTGGACCACGTTGTAGGTAAAGGAGTCGTAATTGTCGATCATCAGTAACATGGAGTGTCTCCCCGCCTCAGTGGTCAAAATCGTTGAGCGTCATGGCCACGGCGCGGAAAATCGCGCGGCCCTTGTTCATGGTTTCTTTCCACTCCATGCGGGGAACAGAATCCGCGACAATACCGGCACCAGCCTGGATGTGCAGGGTGTTGTCATGGATGACGGCGGTCCGGATGGCGATGGCGGTATCCATGTTGCCGTTCCAGGACAGATAGCCAACCGCGCCGCCGTAAACGCCGCGTTTGACCGGTTCCAGTTCGTCAATGATTTCCATGGCGCGGATTTTGGGCGCGCCGCTGAGGGTGCCGGCCGGCAGGGTCGCCCGCAGCACATCCAGGCAGGACACCCCGTCGCGCAGCCGCCCGGTGACGTTGGAGACGATGTGCATCACGTGGGAGTAGCGCTCCACGGTCATCTGGTCGGTCAGTTTGACGGTGCCCGTTGCCGACACCCGGCCGACGTCATTGCGGCCCAGGTCAATCAGCATCAGGTGCTCGGCAATTTCCTTGGGATCGGCCAGCAGCTCCGCTTCCAGCGACCGGTCCTCGGCATCGGTGTCTCCGCGTTTGCGGGTGCCGGCCAGGGGTCTGACGGTGACCTCCTCGTCCTCGACCCGCGCCAGGATTTCCGGCGACGAGCCGACAATCTGGAAATCATCCAGGTCCAGGAAATACATGTAGGGGGAGGGGTTCAGCACCCGCAGTGATCGATACAGGTTGATCGGCGGTGCCTCGAAGGGAATCGACATGCGCTGGGAAATCACGGTCTGCATAACGTCACCGTCGAGCACATAGTCCTTGATGCGCTCAACGGCCGCCTCGAACCGGTCCTGGGTAAAACCGGAGATAAAATCGCTTTCATCGACCGACTGGCCGCGCAGTGACTCGGGCGTCATCGGGGCGTCGGCAGTCTGGCGGTGCAGGCGGGACTCGAGCTCATCCAGGCGCGCCAGCGCGTTGTCGTAGGCGCCCTCGTTGCCCGGATCGACGTGCACAATCAGGTGCAGGCGGCCGCGCAGGTTGTCGAAGACCACGACCTCGTCAGAGACCATCAGCAGAATGTCAGGCGTGCCGATCTGGTCCGGGGGACAACTGGCCTGCAGCCGCTTTTCAAAATACCGCACGGTGTCGTAACCGAAATAGCCGACCAGCCCGCCGTTGAACCGGGGCAGTTCCTCCAGATCGGGGGCATTGAAGCGGGCCTGGTAGGTTTCAACGAAAGCCAGCGGATCATCGCTGTGAGACGATTCGATCACCTCGCCGTTGCGGATGACGGTCACCTGATGGTCGCGAACCTCCAGACGCTCCTGGCAGGGCAGGCCGATGATGGAATACCGGCCCCACTTTTCGCCACCCTGAACGGACTCGAACAGGTAGGAATAAGGGCCGCTGGCCAGTTTCAAATAGGTGCTCAGCGGGGTGTCCAGGTCGGCGAGTACGTCGCGGTAGACTGGAATGCGGTTATAGCCGGCCTTGGCCAGCGAGGCAAATTGCTCGGGTGTCATGCTTGGTGTCCTGAATCTGATCTGCTTGTCTGACGGCGGGCCGCGAGAGCGGGTCGCAACCGTCCGGTGTCAGGCAGGCTCGTGCCAGCGAGAGGCCACGGGCTGCCGGGCTGAACTCAGCCGGTCCGCCATCGCCACCATCGTGTTGCCCGGGTGGTCAACACACCCCGGCGGGTTGCAGTCAGATTCAGTCCCTGCATGGCAGGTTGTCTCCCGAAACAAATTGGAATGAGCACGAGATTACAAAAGCTCCGTCAGTGAATCAACTACAAAATCGGCGCCCAGGGTGTCGACCGGTTCGCCACCGTGATAGCCATAACGCACCGCCACCACCGGAATCCCGGCATTGCGGGCGGCACGGATGTCGGTAATGGAATCGCCCACCATCAGGGTAGAGCCGGCTTCAGCCCCCAGTTGCCGGATGGCGTGGTGGATTGGCGCAGGGTCGGGTTTTCGGGTGGCGAGCGTGTCGCCACTGACGGTGACCGGAAACCAGTGAGCCAGGTCCATCTGAGCAAGCAAGGGCCCGGTAAAAATTCCGGGTTTGTTGGTTACCACGCCCAGCCCGCAGCCGCGGCTTCCCAGCGCCTGCAGAAACGGGTGGACGCCCTCGTATACACGGGCCTGGCGGCCGTTGGCACGGGTATAGAACTGGAAAAAACGCGCCAGGGCATCGTCAAAAACCGACGCGTCTACGGCGGTCGCCCGTTCGTGATCGAATCGGTCGGCCAGCGCCCGTCTGACGAGCATGGCGGCGCCGTTGCCGACCCACTGCCGCACCTTGTCCGGCCCGGCCGGAGGCCGGTCCAGTGCTGTCAGCATCTGGTCGACGGCAGTGGCAAGGTCCGGTGCGCTGTCCACCAGGGTGCCGTCCAGGTCGAACAGCACGGTCTTTGGCCAGTCGTCGCTGAAGGGGCTGCGGGCGCTCACTTTACCTGGGCCAGTTCGGCGCGCATCCGGTCAATGGTGGCCCGGTAGTCGTCCGTGTTGAAGATTGCGGAGCCGGCGACAAAGGTATCCGCGCCGGCTTCGGCAATCGCTCGAATATTATCCACCTTGACGCCGCCGTCGATCTCCAGGCGAATATCGCGTCCGCTGGTATCAATGCGCTGGCGGGCTTCGCGGAGCTTGTCGAGGGTACCGGGAATGAAGCTCTGGCCGCCGAATCCCGGGTTGACTGACATCAGCAGAATCATGTCGAGGCGGTCCATGACATAGTCCAGATAGTGCAGGGGCGTTGCCGGGTTGAACACCAGTCCGGCCTTGCAGCCGCCGTCACGGATCAGCTGCAGTGAGCGATCGATGTGGGCGGAAGCTTCCGGATGAAAAGTGATATAACTGGCACCGGCGTCGATAAACATCCGGATCAGGTCGTCGACCGGCGACACCATCAGATGAACGTCGATGGGGGCTGTTACGCCATGCTTGCGAAGTGCCTCGCAGACCATCGGGCCAATGGTCAGGTTGGGCACATAGTGGTTGTCCATCACGTCAAAATGCACAATGTCTGCACCGGCGGCGAGAACGTTGTCGACTTCTTCCCCCAGACGGGCAAAATCGGCGGACAGGATGGATGGGGCAATCTGGAACGGTTTCATGTCGGCTCTCTCGGGCAATGGAAACTCGGGCGAACGATTTGACTCGCGACAGTCTA
>JAWVWU010000298.1:0-3972 GCA_033723595.1 Marinobacter sp.
CACCTGGACCGAACACTGGATTAACCCCATGGGTCACCGTCGCGGTGCGGAAACCGAACTGGCCGCGCCTCGCCAGAGCGTCAGCGCCTGGTACGAGATACCGCTTGATCCGCCGATGACGGACTCGATCCGTATGACGGCCGGCTACCAACGTGAAGACATCGAAGACGTCAAATCTGACCGACTGACCGTCGGCGAGCAGTGGCAGCATGCGCTGGATGACGGCTGGCAGCGGATCTTGTCTCTGCGTCTCGAGCAGGAGCGCTATCAACTGGGAAGCAAGAACAGCGACAGCAGCCGCCTGCTTCTCCCCGGGGTGGGCTATTCGAAACTGTCTGCCGACTCGCCCCTGGATCCGTCCCGCGGCTATCGCCTGCAGCTGGATCTGACCGGCGCACACCGTGCTTTGTTGTCAGACGCGGACGTCGCTCAGGTCAAGGCGCTGGCCCGCGGGCTGATCACGGTT
The DNA here is from genome assembly GCA_033723595.1 of Marinobacter sp. Taxonomy (GTDB): domain Bacteria; phylum Pseudomonadota; class Gammaproteobacteria; order Pseudomonadales; family Oleiphilaceae; genus Marinobacter. Next base: position 467 of record JAWVWU010000298.1, read on the forward strand.
GCCGATAACCATCGGTTCCTCGGGCGTCTGCAAGTGGGCGCGATTGCCACCAATCAGTTTGCCAAAGTGCCGCCGTCGCTGCGTTTCTTTGCCGGCGGCGATCAGAGCGTGCGCGGCTACGGCTACCAGACCCTGTCACCCGAAGACAGCGATGGCGTCGCCATCGGTGGCCGATATCTGGTGGTGGGCAGCGTCGAGTATCAGTATTCCCTGAGTCAGAAATGGCGGCTGGCTACCTTTGTTGACGAAGGCAACGCCATCAATGCGCTCTCGGACCCGCTGGCAACCGGCGTCGGCGTCGGGATTCGCTGGATTACGCCCGTGGGTCCCCTGCGGCTTGATATCGCCAAGGGGCTCAATGACAACCTTGGCGGCAGCTGGCGGCTGCACTTTTCCATGGGGCCGGAATTATGAGCCGTATCCGCCGCTTCCGGCGACCGCTGCTGATAACGCTGGCCGTGCTGTTGCTCGTGCCGGTGTTGCTGGTGACCGGGCTGATACTGGTATTGCGGTCGGACGCCGGTACACGCTGGGTTATCGATCAGGTGCAGGGGTTGACCGTCGAGCAGGGCCGGGGATCGCTGGTCGGCGTTTGGCAGGCCAAGCGTCTGCACTGGCAGGGGTTTGGCGTGGAGTTGTCGGTCCAGTCGCCTTATCTGGATTGGTCGCCGGGTTGCCTGTTGCGCAAATCGGTGTGTGTTGATCAATTGCTGGCGTCTCGCATCGATCTGACGGTGCAACCCGGCGAATCCGAGCCGAAGGCCCAGACCGCACCCTCGCTGCCGGCGCTGGATCTGCCAGTGAATTTGGAAATGGGCAACGTCGAACTCGGGGAGTTCCGCTACAACGACACGCTGGTGTGGAACACGTTCAACCTCTCCGCCGGTGGTTACGGCACGTCGGTGAACGTGAAGAATCTGTTCGTCAACCGCGATACCGTATCCCTGACGGCCTCAGGTCATATTGAAACGCGCGGCGACTGGCCATTGAATCTCGACGTGTCGGCCAAGCTGCCGCCACCGCGGGGCGATCAGTGGACGCTGGACCTGTCGTTGTCCGGCTCGGTCAGGGATCTGAACCTGACGGGTCAGAGCGCGGGCTATCTTGACGCGGGACTCGAGGGGCATGTGGAACCGATGAATCCGGATTTGCCGGCCAGGTTGTCGCTGTCTGCTGACCAGTTCCGGGCGACGGATACCCTGCCGGAGACGCTGGTCCTGCAGAACTGGTCGCTCAAGGCCGACGGCAGCCTGGCGTCGGGCTTCGACGTCAACAGTCACGCTGGCCTGCCTGCTGCTGGCGGTTCCATGGCGTTATCTGTCAGTGGTCGGGTAGGTACCGGCGACGCGAACGACCTGGTGATTGAACTCCGCGCGCCCTACAGTGCCGCCGGCCAGACCAGTCGGTTGAAGGTTACCGGCAGTGTGGACTGGCAACAGGCCCTGGCCGCAGACGCCCACCTGCAGATGTCGCAGTTTCCCTGGTATGACCTGCTACCGGGCATGGCGCCGCCGCCGGTGGCACTCACCTCACTCGAGGCCCAGGGTCATTACAGCGGTGGTCAGTATCAGGCTGATGTGTCGGCCCGCGCTGACAGTCCTGCCGGGGATACCCGGCTGACGACCCATGTGGACGGAGATCTGACGGCGATCGACATCAGCGACCTGGTGGTCAACACCGGCGCGGGACAGATGACGGGTAAAGCCCACGCCGCCTTCAAAGACCGGCTCGGCTGGGATGCCGCTCTGGCGCTCAAAGACTTCAATCCCGGGTTCTGGGTGCCTCAGCTGAAAGCGAGCCTGAGCGGGGATGTGGGTACCTCCGGACAGATGAGCACGCAAGGTCAGCCAGACATGACGGCCCAATGGACGCTGGCCGGACAGTGGCGCGATCATGACACCCAGACCCACGGCAAACTGGCCGGACAGGGCGGTCAGTGGTCAGTGGACGATCTGGCAGTCAAAGTGGGCGATAACCAGGTCCAGGGAGCCGGCAAGCTGGGCGAGCAGCTAACGGCCTCGCTGAAACTGGCATTGAACGACCTGAGCCAACTGTTGCCGGGTCTCTCCGGCACGGTGACCGGTAATGCCAAAGCCGGCGGTACACTGGCGCAACCGACCGGCCAGGTGCATCTGACCGGCTCCGGCGTCCAGTGGCAGGACACCGCCTCGATTGATTCACTGGCGCTGGATGCCAGTCTCGCGCAAGCCCTCAAGCTCGACGCCAGTCTGCAGGCCCGGGGGATCACAGCCGGTGGCCAGACCCTCGATAAAACCCGGGTTAGCCTGACCGGTACGCCGGACGACCATCGTCTGAAGCTCACAACCGGCAATGGGCAAGTGTCGGCCGATCTGCAATTCGACGGGGGCTGGCACCAGGGCTGGACCGGCACACTGACCCGCGGCGAGCTGGCATTGCCGGAACAGAAACAGAATTGGCAGCTTGCCGAGCCGGCTCGCCTGAGCTACGAACCTGACGGCAAGCTCACGTTCGGCAAGCACTGCTGGCGCTGGAACGACAGCTCGGTGTGTGCTGACGATCAGACCCTGATGCCTCGTCTCGCTCTGAACTACCGGATTCATGCGCTACCGGCCTCGGCACTTGCGCCGTTACTGCCCGAGACCGTCCAGTGGCAGGCGGATATAAACGGCAAGCTGGCGCTTGAGCTGCAGGACGCAGGACCGACAGGAACCATCAGCCTCAGTGCTGCGCCCGGCGAACTTCGTCTCAAGACGGGTGACAACTGGAAGACGCTGACCTACCGCACCTTGCAGACCGACGTGTCGCTGAAGCCGAAACAGGCCGATTTAAAGCTGACGCTGGCGGGCGACGGACTGGGTGACCTGTCGCTGTCGATGACGGTGGACCCGCTATCCAAGGCACACCGGGTGGATGGTCATTACAAGCTCAGTCATCTGGACATAGCACTGGCCGGCAAATTTCTGAAGGTAAAGGAAATTGCCGGAGATCTCAGTGGCGAAGGCACCTTCTCCGGGCCATTGCTGGACCCGCTCGTTCAGGGCGAGCTGGTCCTGAGCAAGGGCCATGTGCTGGATCCAACGCTGCCATTGCCCCTGGAAGAGGTCTACCTGAGCCTGGCGTTCAAGGGACACGCGGCCGAGCTGAAAGGCCGTTGGAAGAGCGGTGACCACAGTGATGGCAAAATCACCGGCCAGCTTGGCTGGGAGAATTCGCCGTCGCTCAAACTGCATGTGACGGGCAACCAGCTGCCGTTCAGCTATGAGCCCTACGCGCATCTTCAGCTGGACCCGGACCTCACCATCGCGTTCGCCGATGGCCAACTGGCGGTTAACGGCAAGGTCGATGTGCCGCGGGGCAGTATTGTGGTGCGTGAACTGCCCGAGCAGGCGGTGTCAGTCTCCGATGACGAGGTCATTGTGGGCAAGAAGAAAGAAGAACCCGGGCTGAAATCCCTGAACATGGACGTCACGGTCAATGTGGGTAAGGACAAGGTGACGTTCAAAGGGTTCGGCGTGACCGGAAAC
>JAWVWU010000299.1:0-3964 GCA_033723595.1 Marinobacter sp.
AAAACGCAGTCGAACCAGCCCCCTAAGCGGCCGTGGTAGCCTCAGCGCCCCGGATCTTGCCCTGGTTACGCGCCAGTTGGCGACCTTGATCCAGTCCGGCATTCCCGTCGAGCAAACCCTGTCCGCCGCGGCCCAGCAGTCAGAAAAGCCACGGCTCAAGAGTATGCTGATTGCGATCCGCGCCAAGGTGATGGAAGGCTATACCCTGGCTGACAGTCTGGGTGAATTTCCGCGGGCGTTTCCGCGGTTGTACCGGTCAACGGTTGCGGCCGGCGAGCACGCCGGACACCTGGACCTGGTGCTGAACCGGCTGGCGGACTACACCGAAAGCCGCCAGGAGTCACGCCAGAAAATTCAGCTGGCAGCGATCTACCCGGTCATTCTCAGTATCGTGGCGGTGTCGATCGTGGTGTTTCTGCTGACCTACGTGGTCCCTGACATCATCGCCGTGTTCGTCAAACAGGGTCAGGCATTGCCGGTGCTGACGCGGGCGATGCTGGTGTTGTCCGACTTTCTGTCCGCGTATGGACTGTACTTGCTGGCGATTTTGATCGCGGTTGCCCTGACCGTAAATTATTTATTAAAAAAGCCTGCTAACCGCATGAAATTTCATCATATGCTTCTGCATTTTCCGCTTCTTTCCGGTATGGTTCGGGGCATCAATACGGCGCGTTACGCCAGCACGCTGAGTATTCTCACCACCAGCGGTGTCCCACTGGTTGAGGCCATGAGAATTGCTGGCGAAGTACTGTCCAACGATTACCTGCGCATGGAGTTGCGCAAGGCGGCTCAGCGCGTGAGTGAAGGCGGCAGTCTGCATCGCTCACTGGACCAGACCGGTTATTTTCCGCCGATGATGCTGCACATGATCGCCAGCGGCGAGACCAGTGGCGACCTGGACAGCATGCTGGAGCGCACGGCCCGGATGCAGGAAAACACACTGCAGGCCAAGATCGCAGCATTGGTTGGCTTGTTCGAGCCAATGATGCTGCTGGTAATGGGAGGGGTAGTCCTGATCATCGTCATGGCGATCATGCTGCCCATCCTCAATATGAGCAACCTGGTGGGTTAGGCGTACAGGCTGTGCACCCGGTTGACACGATAATGATCCACTGCCAGTAACAGAGAGCACAACGATGAAACACGCAAGGGTTCAGCAAGGCTTCACGCTGATTGAAATCATGGTGGTGATGGTAATTCTCGGATTGCTGGTCGCCATCGTCGCTCCCAATATCATGGGGCGCAGCGACCAGGCCAAGGTCACCGTCGCCAAGACCCAGATGAGCAACATTGCCAACGCGCTTGACCTGTACCGGCTGGACAACAGCCACTATCCGTCCACTCAGCAGGGTCTCAAGGCGCTGGTGAGCAAGCCCAGCGGCAGCCCGGAGCCCCAGAACTACAACCCGGATGGCTACCTCAAGAGTGTGCCTGAGGATCCCTGGGGCAAGCCGTACGAATACATCAGCCCCGGCACTGAAGGCCCCTATGACCTGTTCTCCTACGGCTCCGATGGTCGCCAGGGCGGTGAGGGCGATGCCAGTGATATCAGTGTCTGGGACATCAAGGGCTGATATCTGGTGCAGGGCAACCGACGAGCGACCGGTTTTACGCTGATCGAAATTCTTGTGGTCATGGTCGTGGTGGGTTTGCTGGCGGCTATTGCGGTCGTCAATCTCGGCGGTGGTCAGGAGCGCCGTCAACTGGAAAATTCGGTCCGGGAACTGTACCTGCTGATGCAGACAGCCTCCGAACAGGCGGTGGTCAACAATCAGGAGCTCGGGCTGATGTTGACCGACAAGGGCTACCGGTTTGTGATTTACAGCGACAAGGAGGATGACTGGGTTGCGCAGGGCGAACGCCTGTTCAGTCCGCGCACCTGGCCGGACTGGCTGGTCGCAACGCCGATCATCGACAACGATCTGCCCCGCCTGGCGAGCCAGGAGGACGTGGCGCGGCCCGACATCGTTTTTTTCTCCAGTGGCGAGATCACGCCGTTCGAGCTGGAGTTCACCATCAAGGGCCGCGACAGTCAGCCGCTCAAAATCGAGGCCAGCGGGTTTGACGGTCTCGACATGACGCTACCCGGCGATAACGCGGACGAGGCCGGCTCATGAGCCGCAGGCAGGTTGGCTTCACCCTTATTGAAGTGCTGGTGGCGTTGCTGGTCTTTGCCCTGATTGCGAGCGCTTCGGCCCAGGTGGGCAGCCAGTACATCGGCAGTTACGAGCGCATCCGTGACAAGACCCTGGCGAGCTGGATTGCCGAGAATCGTCTGGCGGAGCTGCGCCTTGCGGACGCGCCGCCCGAGGTATCGGAGAATGACAAGGACCTGGACTACGGGCAGTACCGCTGGCAAGTGACCACCAAGGTCACGGCCACCGAGGAAACGTCCATCCGGCGTATTGATGTGACGGTCGCAAAATATGCGGATAACCAGGGTGAACCGCAGTCGGTGCACACTCTGTCCGGTTTCATCCGGGTGCCACAGTCATGAGCCGGCGCCGTCTCGCAGGTCAGCAGGGCTTCACCCTGATGGAAGTGCTCATTGCTGTGGCGATCACCGCGATCATTGGTTTGGGCGTGTGGCAGGTGATCGGGGGTGTCGTGCAATCACGCGACCGGGTTGATGACGTCGCCACCGAATTTGAGGGGCTGCAAACCGCGTTTCTGCTGATCGAGCGGGATATCAACCAGATCGTTAACCGGCCGGTGCGCAATCTGTATGGCGATTTTGAGCCGGCCCTGAGCAGTCGCGACGAGGCCTATGATCTCGTGCTGACCCACGGTGGCTGGCGTAACCCGCTGGGCAGCCGGCGCAGCGAATTGCAGCGAAGCGCCTATGAACTCATCGGTGAAGAGCTTCACCGGCGCTACTGGGTCGCCCTGGACCGGGCAGAGGAGGGCGGCAGCCACGATCAGGTGCTGCTGGACGGTGTCACGGATCTGACCATCCGCTTTCTGAACAGTGACAACAAATGGGTGGATGACTGGCCGGCCACGGACACCGGCAACGGACCGTCCCAGACCGGCACTCGCGACCGCCCCCAGAGCCCGCTGCCCAGGGCCATCGAATTGACGATCACCCAACGCCGGTTTGGCAAGCTTTCCCGCCTGTTCGTGCTGCCCGATTTTGATGCTCAAAAAGCGCGGGAAGACGCCAGCAAGGCAGCCGCCGCGGCTGCCGAGGCCAATGCCGGTGGCACCAACAATGGCAACGCAGCCAACACCAATGGGACGGCTACCGGAGGCGGCAATGAATAGGTCGCTGATGGATCGGTCCGCCGGTTCCGGTCAACGGGGTGTGGCGCTGATCATGGTGCTGCTGGCGATGGCCCTGGTGGTGATGCTGGCGGCCGGGATGACGCAGCATCTGAGTGTCCGGGTGTACAAGGCCTCCCATTACCTGACGCAGACCCAGGGCTACAGCATTGCACTGGGCGCGGAAGCGCTCGCCAAACAGATCCTTTATCGGGACTATCAGGACGACAAGAAGGATTCGGCGTTTGTCGACAGTCCGGACGAGGAGTGGTCGCAGTATTCTGCCGTTTTACCCCTCGATAACGGCGTGGTCGAGGTGCAGATCGACGATCTCAGTGGCCGGATTAATCTCAATGACCTGGTCAACGCCGCCGGCAAGGTTGACAAGGTGACCCATGATCGCCTGGAGCGTCTGCTTCAGGTCCTTGAGGTCACCAGTGTCACGGTGGATGCGATGGTCGACTGGATTGACGATAACGATGAAGCGGTCAGCGCCTACGGCGCAGAAGATGGCCGCTACCTGTCACAGGATCCACCCTATCGGGCTGCCAACCAGCCTTTCACCAGTGTCACCGAGCTTCGATTGCTGGACGGCATTACCGAGGAGGATTACCAGGCCCTGACGCCCTATGTGGCCGCCTTGCCGGTGGCCAGTTCCGGGATCAATGTTAATATGGCCAGCGGCCCCGTGATACAGTCGCTG
>JAWVWU010000300.1:0-3947 GCA_033723595.1 Marinobacter sp.
ACATGACGGTCCTGCTCGCGTACCAGCAGGTGGATGCCAATCAGGTGACCAGCGCCGAATACACCGGCCTGATCTGGGCGGTATTGATTGGCTGGATCGGTTTCAACGAAATGCCTGACCTCTGGTTTGCGGTGGGCAGTGTGATGATCGTCGGACCGCTGGTGATGCTTGGCCTCCGGCATCGCCGGTCCGGCAGCCGGCGATTGCGCCCGACCCATTCTGCCGGCTGAATCCGGTTGCTGCGGTTGTCGGCTGAATTTGCGAGTTCGGTCGCGGCGCACTAATCTCAGTCTCACGTGAAACGGCGTTCCGCTCGGGCGGGCGCAGCCCATTCATCTGATCTGACGGATTCCGGAACTTACCTATGACCCTCAGCGCTCCCCACATCCTCGACACTGAACGCGGCCGCTTCAGCTACCGCGAAAGCGGCCCGGCGGACGGCCCCGTCGTGGTCATGATTCACGGCTGGCCGGAGAGCTCCTACTGCTGGAACGACGTGACCACTCACCTCAAATCCGGTCTTCGGATCATTGCCCCGGACTTGCGGGGCCTGGGCGACAGCGAACGCACATCGGGCCAGGCGCATTACCAGAAGCAGGCCCTGGCGGCGGACGTCATTGCCCTGCTGGATGGACTGGGTATCGACCGCTTCCAACTGGTCGGCCATGACTGGGGCGGCATCGTGGCCCAGGAGGTGGCGCTGGCCATACCGGAGCGGGTGCAGCGCCTGGTGATCATGAACATTGCGATCATCAACAACCTCAAAGGCAACCAGGAGGTTATCGAGAAAGTCCGGTCCGGCAGTGGCCGTGCCTACTGGTACCAGCACTTCCTGCAGACGCCGGACCTGCCAGAGGCAATGATCGCCGGCAACGAGGAAACCTGGCTGCGACACTTCCTGAGCGGCTGGTCCCGCGGCTTTCCGGAAGACGCCATTGCCGAATACGTGCGCACCTTCCGGATTCCCGGCACCCCTGGCGCCAGCGCCAATTACTACCGCACCTTTCACGACGACGCCAAGCGCTGGGCGACCACCGCAGGGCACGTCTGGCCCATGCCCGGCCTGTATATCTATGGCAACAAAGACAAGGTGATCATTCCCGAGTACCTCAATCACATCGAAGACTGCTTCGACAGCGTCCGTGTCGAGCAGATTGAGGCCGGTCACTTCCTGCAGGAAGAACAGCCGGAAGCCGTCGCCCGACATCTGAACGAATTTCTGCAGGGCTGATACCGACCGGACTCAGACTCAAGGCGCATAGCCAGATCGAACCCGATGGGCGTACTGTCGGGTTTTCTGTGACCTAATTTTCTGTGACCTAAGAGGAACAACAGGATGCACACTGCTCACGCCAAAACCGTCGTCATCGAAACCTTCGGTGGCCCGGACGTTCTGACCCTGACCGATCGCGAGGTCGGCGAACCCGGCCCCGGTGAAATTCGTCTCCACCACAAGGCCTGCGGTCTTAACTACATTGATGTCTACCAGCGTACCGGACTGTACCCGCTGGAGCTGCCCACCGCGCTGGGGCTGGAAGCGTCGGGCGTAGTCGAAGCCGTTGGAGAGGGCGTCAAGCATCTCAAGCCCGGCGATCGCGTTGCCTACGCCTCGGCGCCGCCGGGCGCCTACACCGAGGCACGCGTCATGCCGGCCGCCCAGGTGTGTCCGCTGCCGGACGATATTTCCTTCGAGGAAGGTGCGGCAATGATGCTCAAGGGCCTGACGGTGGAGTACCTGTTCCATCGCACCACGCCGCTGAAGAAAGGGGACACGGTGCTGTTCCATGCCGCCGCCGGCGGCGTCGGACTGATCGCCTGCCAGTGGGCCAGATCCGAAGGCATTACCCTGATCGGTACGGCCGGGTCCGATGAGAAGTGCTCGCTGGCCCTGGCCCACGGCGCCACTCACATGATCAACTACCGCACCGAGAATTTTGCCGACCGGGTCCGGGCGCTGACTCACGGCGACGGTGTTGATGTGGTGATGGATGCGGTCGGCAAGGACACCTTCGAGGGCTCGCTGGACAGCCTCAAGCCGCTGGGCATGATGATCAGTTTCGGCAATGCCTCCGGCAAGGTACCGCCGGTGGATCTGGGCATCCTCGGTCCCAAGGGTTCGCTGAAAATCACCCGGCCCACGCTGTTCACTCACATTGCCAACCACGAGACCTGCCAGGAAATGGCCCGTACGCTGTTCCACAAGGTCACCACCGGTGCGGTCAAGATCCGTATCGACCAGCGCTACCCGCTGGCACAGGTGGCCGACGCCCATCGCGACCTGGAAGCCCGCAAGACCACCGGGGCTTCGATCCTGACTATTTAAGGGGTCTTGTCGGCGCGAACGCCCACCGCCCGGGCGGGCGTTCGCCGCCAGAACAGGACCAGATTGCCCAGCAGTGCCAGCACAGCACCCAGCACTGCGGTCAGGGTCCATTCGAAACCTTCCAGCCAGGTCGATGCCGACAGTGCCACGATCGGAAACAGGACCGTTGCATAGCCGGCTTTATCGGCTCCAATGGTCCGGATCACGGTCAGATAGCTGTAAAACGCGATGATCGAACCCGGAATCGCCAGAAAGGCTGTCGCCCCCCAGAAGCTGGTCGACGTCGGCACCACCCACTCCGCGCCATTCACCAGACACCAGAGACCGAGCGCCACCGCGCCGTAAAACATCGCCCAGGCGTTGCCCGCCAGCAAGGGAATATCCGCTGCCCGAACCTTGAGACTGATCAGGTTACCGAGGGAAAACCAGTAGGTACCAGCCAGCGCAAAAAGAATGCTGGTGAGCGTGGCGTTGCCCAGCTGCAGATCGTGCCAGAACAACAGCGCCACCCCGGTTATCCCCAGGCCCACCGCCGGATACACCCGAGGACTCGGTCGCAGACGCAGGATCAACCAGCCATTGAACGCATTGAACAGTGCCGCCAGCGAAAACACCACCGCCAGCAGGCCGCTGGTCATCGACTCTGCCGCCCGGTAAATCAGCAGAAAATTAACGCTGTACAGGGTCAGACCCTGGAGCATAAGCCATCGGTGCTGGCCCAGCGACAACCGTGGCAGGCGCCGAATCAGCGCCAGCCCACCGACCGCCACCACGGACGCCAGCACGAACCGGTAGAACACCGACACATCGACCGGCGCATCGGCTACCTGAAAGCGGATGGCGGTCCAGGTCAGACCCCAGATCAGTACAGTCAGGGCGTAGTGAACACCGATGGGCATAGCGACGGTCCTTACAGGCAGTGGGCAGTGGAACGCGACAGTTTAGCCTGTTCTGGCGACGGCGCTACGATGGATCGCCCGGGCCGGATGATCCAGGTCAGGCGGCGGCGTCAGTTGCCGTTCAGAATGTCCACAATCTCACGGCTGTCGCGAATGACCCGAAAGACCCGGTCCTCCACGCGTACCCGGTCGTAACGGTCACCCTCGTGCTCGACCTCACCGTACCGCTCGTAGTCTTCTGGCAAGCGATCACCCTGGTGCAGCTTTTTCTGCCAGCCGGGTGGCAGCGATTCACCCCGCTCCACCTTTTTCTGGAGTCCGGGCGGCAGATCACCACCCTTGCCGGGGTTGGCGTGGGCGGCCAACGGCGACGCGAAGGCAATTGATAACAGTACTGCGGCGACTTGTCGTTTCATCAATTTCGTCCTCTGATTCGTCGTTTGATCAACAATGGCCACGATCACAGCAGCCCGGTAACAAGACGTGTAGAACCGACAAACGGATCCCGATGAGTTCAGCGGGCGGTGTCACGCTGATCAAGCACCACCCGCGCCATCAGATCCTCTATCCGGCCGATCGCGTCTTCATCGCCTTTTTTACCGGTCAGCACTACCTGGGAGCCGATCGTCGCCACGTACAACAGCAGCGACAGGTCGCGGACCCGCTGGGGGTCACTGCTCAGGCGCGCAAACAGCGTGCAGTTCTGGTTGATGCGGGCCTCATCC
>JAWVWU010000301.1:0-3945 GCA_033723595.1 Marinobacter sp.
AACCAGCGCTGCCGCAAGAATACCGCCGCTGATAGCAGGCAGTGGGCGCCGTATAATCAGGATCAGCACGGCCGTCGTGCCCAGTGACACTTTTGCACCCAGATCACCGTCAAAGGCCATCGGGGTCAGGATCGCAATCAGTACCGAACTGGCCATGGCATTGATGAAGCTCTCGATTCGCGGGCTGATCTTCACAAAGGACATCAGGAATACACCGCCAAACCGGGTGACCAGCGTCACCAGAGCCATGATCACGATAATCAGGATCGTGCCGGCTGTGCCCGTCGGAATGCTCATGACGGTTTACGCTCCAGCCAGAAAAAGCCCACGACGCCGCCGGCCAGCGCGCCCACCACGACATGGGTATGCGGCGGCAGCCACCAGTAAGCCATCATCGATGCGGTCCCGGATAGTAGCCAGGCGACAAAGACCCGCGGTGATTTGCGCCCACCCAGTGCCATGGCCAGCAGAAAACAGCCCAACACCATATCCAGCCCGTAATTCTCCGGATGCTGAAGCAGACGGCCAAAGTAAGCGCCCAGCAAGGTACCGGTCAGCCATGCCATGACCAGCGCGAGGCCGCCCCCCAGAATGACTTCCAGATTGCGGCGACCGTTCTGGTAATCCTGGGCGGCAACCGCCCAGTTGGCATCGGTCAGCACCGTGAGGATGCCGTAACGCGCCCCCGGTGACAGGTTTTTCAACATCGGATAGAGCGAAGCGCCCATGAGGATGTGGCGCGAATTGATCGCGAACACCACAGCCATCATGGGTAGGACTGCCAGTTCCGGCCCCCACATGTCGAGCGTGGCAAACTGGGAGGCCCCGGCAAACACCAGGGTACTCATTAACAAGGCTTCCATCGGCGCCAGCCCTTTCTGGACAGCGGCCAGGCCAAACGCCGCACCAAAGGCCACCACAAACAGCGAAATGGGCAGCAGCCTGAAAAATTCAGACCGCACGAGCCGGGCGTTGAGCTGATAGGAATACGGAGGCGTTGTCATCAACGCAAGCTAATTAAATTCCCTTAACTCGCGTATAGGCAATTTCCGAGGGCCGTCACCGAAACGGCCGGTCTGATGGTGCACCCTGTGCCCTGACGATCAGTCAGAACGTCAAAATCTCCCAGGAACAGCCCTGAAAACCCTCACTTATTGGACAAGCCGATGGCCCGTTGCCATTATAAAAGAGCCTCGTGAAGCAGTCGGACCGGGTATTACCGCACCGACGGCGTTCGGCGAGGCCTGCCGAGGGGCGCCGGATGGCTGGTGCACTGCGCACCTGACCCGGCATGGGCCCACTCCGTCGCTGACGGTTGGCAACCCGGTCGGTGACAGGTGCCGCGGTCACGATTCATCAGCCCTTATTTCAACAGGCGCACGGATTCAACGGTTACGTGTCCATGTCTGAGAACGAGATCTTCATCAGCTTCCATGAGGCTCTGATGCGGCTCAGCCACAGCCAGGCTTTTATCGACGATCATCGGGATAGAAAGCTGACCGCTCTGGGCCGTTTGTGCGCTCGTCTGCTTGTCGTTGACCGCGTCAGCATCTGGCAGATTTATCCCAAGGAACGGAAGCTGGTCAGCGAGTCGCTTTACGACGTGCATCAGTCGGTGGCGTCGGCCGACGATGGTAGCCAGATGGCAACCATGACCATCCTCGAATCGGATCACCCGGATTATTTCAAGGCCCTCAAGGAAGCCCGACTGGTCGAGGCATCGCACGCCCGGACCGATCCACGCACCCGCTCTTTTCTGGATCCCTATCTCAAACCCCTGGGCATTCAATCGATGATGGATGCGCCCATTTTTGACGGTGGTGAGCTCAGCGGTGTGATCTGCATCGAGTCCCGGCAACAGCGAAACTGGTCCCTGGCCGAAATTTCATTCGTGGCATCGGTTGCCGACACGGTCAGCCTGGTGAACACCCATCAGGCCTGGGTCCGATCCAAGCAGACGATTGAGTACATTACCCATTACGACACCCTGACCGGACTCTCCAACCTGTCGTCCTTACGGAACCGGATCAACTATCTGGTTGAAAAATCCCAACGACGCCATTCCGGCACCTTCGCGATTGTCTGGGTCGATCTCGACCGCCTGAAGAGTATCAACGACGGCATGGGGGCCGACGTTGGCGACCATGTCATCGCCGAGACCGGCAATCGCCTGCGTGAACTGTATGTACCCGGCAAGGACCAGCTTGCCCGCATTGGCGGTGACGAATTCGTCGTTCTGATTCGGAGTCATACCTCAGCCGCCCAGCTCGAGAGGGCAACGCGAAAGATCATTCACGAGATCAACCAGCCGATTCTGACTGACGACCAGACGCTGTTGATCGGCGCCAGCATCGGCCTGTGCCAGTACCCGGAGGACGGTGCGGACGCAGAAACCCTGCTGCGCAATGCAGAAGCCGCCATGTATCACGCGAAGACGTACAGTCGTGGCCGTGCCCGTTCCTTTGACTCGTCCATACAGAGTAATGCCCGCTCCCGGTTTGCCCTGGAAAGGGAGCTGCGCGCCGCCATTCTGGATGATGGACTGGACGTGTTCTATCAAACGATTGTGAGCGCCACCACCGGCCAGATTGTCGGCGCCGAAGCGCTGGTTCGTTGGCAACACCCGAGGCACGGATGGCTGTCACCGATTGAATTTCTGGATGTCGCCCGTAACGCCGGACTGATATACGGTCTCGGGGAGTGCGTACTCAAACGGGTCTGTGAACATTACCAGTCCGCCCGTGAACGGGGCACCCCCCTTCCGAAGGTCAGCATCAACCTGGCCTCGCAACAGGTTCTCGACCCCAACCTGCCGGGGCTGATCGAAGCACTCTGTCAGAGCTACGGAGTACCTCACGAGGACCTCAGATTTGAGGTCACCGAGGACGCTATCCAGGGCGACTCCAAGAGCATCCGGACCACCCTGGACACGCTGGTCAACAACGGCTCCGCGCTGTCGATAGACGACTTCGGTACCGGCTATTCATCCCTGTCCCGACTCAAGCACCTGCCGTTCTCGACGCTGAAGATTGATCGCTCATTCATTCGCGATCTGCCTGCCGATGAGGATGACTGCGCCATCATACTGTCGATCATCGGGCTGGCGCGGGGACTGGGTCTGTCTGTCGTTGCCGAAGGAGTGGAGACCGAAGACCAGGCAAAATGGCTGATGCAGCAGGGCTGCCACTCCCTGCAGGGCTACTTTTACAGCCGACCGGTACCGTTCGAGACTCTGCTGCCGATGCTGACGCCACCGGTGAATTGAGCACACGCCAGACGGGCCTGCCACGCGCAGACACCGCCTGGCTCATGCCGGGTCTAAGGCTTTGGAGACGAGTCGGCGTACTTCTTGCGGATCTGTTCCAGTTTGCCAGACGACCGGGCTTTGTCGAGACCACGCTGGAGATCCTCGACCACCTTGGGGTCGGTCTGCTTGCTGACCGCCAGGTACATCGGCGTTTCCCGGAATACCAGGACCGGCTTGAGGCCCTCGATGCCGAATTTCTCCTTCGCCACCAGCGGTCCGACCAGACCATCCGTGACCCACAGATCGACCTGGCCGAGCTTGAGGCGACGAGGGTTCTGCTCACCGGACATGCTCATCACCATGTCAAAACCCTTGCCAGCGAGAAAATCCGACATGACGTCGCCCTTGTAGCCGGCAATCTTGTACTGGCGGGCATCCTCAAGGGACGTGAGGGTGATGTTCGAATCGGGCGCGGCGAACAGCGTCCACTTGATTGATGCCAGCGGTCCGACCCACTGGAACTGATCCTCCCGCTGGTCCGTACGGGCGGTGCAGAACAGACCATGGTTCTTGCGGGTCTGGACCCAGTCATAAGCCCAGCTCCAGGCCCGTAACTTCATCACATACGGATAATCGACATTGGCCATCATGGCTTTGACCATGTCGGTACAAAGGCCTGAGATATCGTCGCGATTGTG
>JAWVWU010000302.1:0-3922 GCA_033723595.1 Marinobacter sp.
CAGCCAATACACCCTGAGTATTGGCTATGATCCGGATCAGGACGCGCTGATGCAGACCGCAACGGCCGGGGAAAATGAATTGATGCCCGGCAGCATCAACAAGGGCGGCTGACGGCGACCCCTCACGCCCTCGCCTGCTGGCCGCTTCCCGACACGCCCAGTCGGACAGGCGCTCACGACGGTCCAGCGCTGCTAAAGCAGCCCCAGTTCCCGGGCCCGAACAATCGCCTGGGTCCGCGAGCGAACGTTGAGTTTGGCGTTAATACGGCGGGCGTGCGTTTTGACGGTGTGAAGGGAAATGTGGAGCTTGTCGGCGATGTCCTGGTTCGACAGCCCCATGGCAATCAGTTCCAGCACACTCTGCTCCCGATCGCTGATGGGTTCAGCCAGGGCCCCTGCCGTATTGGCATTGGCAACGGTCGCCTGCGATGCCCGGTCGGGCAGCCCGAACAGCTCTCGCAGGTCCGTCACGAAAGCCGTTATGGGCAACGCCGGCAGCAGGGTTTTGATCAGGGGTAGAAGTTCCAGCTTCAACTCGACAAACGGGCTCAGGTAGTGCTCCTCTGAGGCCTGATCGATCGCGGTTTTCAGCCTCGCCTGGGCTTTGTCGGCTTTACCCGCCTGCTGACAGGCCACGGCGCCGAGTAATTCAACATAAAGCTGGCTGCCAAACGCTGACGTCGCTTTTTTCTCACGCAGCTGGCTCAGGGTATCGCTGGCAGACTGCAGTTGTCCGGTGGCCAGGTCGTAACGAATCTTCAAGCTGTCAAGCTGACCCGGCAGCATCGGAAACAACTCGGGAATCAACGCCCGCTCCCGATAGGTCTGCAGCCGTGCCAGTGCCGGACCAATGCTGCCGTATTGCTTGCGCGTCAGCCAGAAGCTGATCTTCAGCGCTTCCAGCACAGGCTCGTAGACAGAGTCATCCACCAGCCATTTATGCATCATCCGCTCCGCCTGCCCGACCCAGGCAAAGGCCTCATCCACCCGACCCCGGGCCTTGGCAATCAGCGCCCTCAGCGCCATCGACATGAGCCAGGAAAGATCTCGGGTCTGCTCGGAGTAGCGCACACAATGAACCAGCAGGCGGTCGGCCTCATCCCACCGTCCCTGATGCCAGAGCACCAGCGCAAGGCTCAATTGCAAGCGAACCTCCCCGATTCGATGCGGTCTTACCGGATCGGTAATCGCCGTGTCCAGCCCGTGTTTGAGAAGCTGTTCAGAGCGTTTGAGATACCCTTTGCCCAACTGAATCCGGGCATGGTCATAAACCGCGAGAATTTCACAGTTACCATCGCCGGATTCACGAGCCAGCCGTGAGGCATAGCGATTGGCACTGCGAGCTTCAGCGAACTGACCACTGGCGCACAGGGCACTGGACCGAACCAGCAAAGCCATCAGCCGGGCATGCAGGTTGAGGCCCGGCTCGGCCAGGGCCAGTTCGGCCTGTTCCAGGGCCTCGTCCACCACGCCCTCACCCCTGAGGATGAACGCCCGCAGTGCCTGGACGCGACCCGACAACGCATCAACCTCTTCGGGCGACAGGTCATCAATCAACTGCCTGGCTTCGCGGAACTGGCCGCTCACCGCGTGCACCCAGCTGTAAACCACCCGCAACCGGGAACTGCGTTGAATCAGTTCGGCCGGTAACGAGCGCCGCAAGGTCAGCAGCGACGCCGTGTCCTGACTCACCAGCATGGCTTCCGAGCTTTCGGAAGCGATTGTCAGCGCGTGGTCGACATCACCGCTACCGAGGGCGTAACGAAGCGCTTCGGAAAAATCGCCACGTTCTTCAAACCAGCGGCTGGCGAGACCGGCCCTGACCTGCTGCCCGCTGACGCCACGCGCCCTCAGCCACTCCCGGGCCAGTGGGTTGAACCGATACCAGCGATTGCGTCCCGGCACCGGGAACAGCGGCAAACCGGCATCGGCTGCCACGGACGGACTGAAGCCGGGGTCACAGGCACTGTCGGCGCAGTGCAGAAACAGGTCATCGGAAATAATGTCAAATTCCGCCATCTGGCACAGTGAACGCTGCTGAGGCGGCGTCAGTTTCTGGAAAAGCGTGTCCTGGAGGAATCGACGGACGGTGTTGGTATCCAGTATCGGCAGGCGATCGTGTTCGCCGCTCTGAAGGGACTGACGATAAAGAGCCAGGGGTGTTAGCCAGCCCTCGGTCAGCGCGTGCAGATGTTCGGCGGCGTGAACGGTGAGCTTTTCCTGGGCCAGTTCGGCGTCAAACAGCGCCAGGGTCTCGGCCCGCGTTAACGCAAGATGATCCGGTGCCAGGCGGTGGTAACATCCATCCAGGGAGAATGCATGGGTCTGCACGGGCAGCGGACGTCGTGACAACAGGATCAGGGTGATGGGCGGTGAATCACGGAGTAACTGATCGAGCAACGCAATGGATGGCACGGTGACCAACTCATCCACGTTATCGAGCACCAGCGTAAAGCGCTCCGTCGACGACCCTTCTGAATGAAGACTGGCAAGCATCAGGGCCAGCGCATCGGTCGCCGAACCGGAGACCGGCCGGCTGGCGGATTGGTGGCGACGCTCCGGTTGGCCGAACGCAAGCATCAGCAACGCCAAAAATCGCGACGGGTCATTGTCCTGAGCGGCCAGCGACAGCCAACTGATCGACGACTCCGGCTCATCCGCCAGTACTTCCGCAAGTAGCTGGGACTTGCCGAAACCGGCCGGCGCCTCAATGTGTATCAACGTCGCCCGGTGTTCGGCACCCGGATGGTGGTCCGACGCGTGCGACACCTCTGCGGTCGGCTCGACGCGCGTCTCGGACGCGGTCGCGTCGTGCTGATCGCGACCGAGATAACGCCGCAAACGGACAAGACCCTGCTCACGCCGAATCGCCTGGCGACTCAGCTTGGGTCGTTTTATCCGGTGCTTCAACAGGTCCCAGATCAACTCGCCGGCCTGCGCGCCACCCGCTAACGAGAGATACTCGTCATTGGCCGCATTGCCTTCGTCGAATACTTTCAATCGATGCCCCGTCGCCTGAACTCATCCGGTTCGTGACCTTGAACAGGAATTATTCGCGTCTTGCTGTATCGATCACGTCCTGTGATGGTTGGCGAAATTGCGTAAGACTTTAGTCTTAACTGAAAAGGTTAAACCAAAAGCGCCGTCGAGTGCAAAAATTAGGCGCTTATCGTTCAATTTACAGACATTTTTTTGTCACGCAATGTAGAAACTGTGACAAAAAGCACAGTTTCGTTCTGACTGAAACACAGGGAGGCGGGCGATCCGGCGTCAGTGCGCGTATACCGCCGCTTTCGCCGATCGCGAGATTTGTAACCGCAGGCGGTAAAAACAGAAAAACCGGCGTTATGGGCCGGTTTTGAAGGAAGCGGATCCGGCGGGCGAGGCGCTCCGCCGGATCTGCGTGTTCAGACGAGACCTGCCTTTAGCGCGTACCTGCGCGGCGCAACGCGGCCGGCGTGTAGTCGCGCGATGCGTGCTCGACGCCAAACTCGTACGGGTTCGGCTCTTCGTTGGTCAGGCCCAGCGCCAGATAGCGGCCCGACAACAGGTCATACAGGGTTTCCAGAGCGTACCAGGGCACCTTGTGATCGTAGAAATACATGGCGTGCGCCTCGGCCACGCGCCACAGCTCGCCACGACCGTCGTAGTGATCGATCACCGCTGCCTGCCAGGTGTCCTCGTCGATAAAGAAGTCGCGACGGGCATAGATATGACGCTCACCTTCTTTGAGCGTGGCACGCACGTGCCAGACTCGATGCAGCTCATAGCGGGTCAACTGCTGATTGATGTGCCCTGCCTTGACGATCTGGTCATAGCTCAGGTCACGATCGGTCAGCTTGTAGGAGTTGTACGGGATGTACATTTCCTGCTTGCCCATCAGCTTCCAGTTGTAGCGATCCGGCGCGCCGTTGTACATATC
>JAWVWU010000303.1:0-3917 GCA_033723595.1 Marinobacter sp.
CGACATGTTCACCACCGAGTCCGAAAAGCACGATTTTGCCATCAAGCCGATGAACTGTCCCTGCCACATTCAGGTGTTCAATCAGGGGCTGAAAAGCTACAAGGATTTGCCGTTGCGCCTTGCGGAATTCGGCTCGTGCCATCGCAATGAAGCGTCTGGCGCGTTGCATGGCTTGATGCGGGTGCGTGGCTTTACCCAGGATGACGCTCATATTTTCTGCGAGGAAAATGCCATCCAGGAGGAAGTATCCCGGTTCATCGAGCTGTTGCATGAGGTCTATGCGGATTTCGGATTTACCGAGATTCTTTACAAGCTGTCGACCCGCCCCGAAAAGCGGGTGGGTTCAGACGAAGTCTGGGACAAATCCGAAGCGGCGCTGGAGCAGGCGCTCAACCGTGAAGGCGTCGACTGGGAACTGTTGCCGGGTGAGGGTGCGTTTTACGGGCCCAAAATCGAGTTTTCACTGAAAGACTGTATCGGACGGGTCTGGCAGTGTGGCACCATTCAAGTGGACTTCTCGATGCCCGGCCGACTGGGCGCGCAGTTCGTGGCAGACAATTCCGAGCGTCGCACACCGGTCATGCTGCACCGGGCCGTGCTGGGCTCCTTCGAGCGGTTTATCGGTATACTGATTGAAGATTATGAAGGTGCGTTTCCGACCTGGCTGGCGCCGACTCAGGTCGCCATCATGAATATTACCGATAATCAGCGGGATTATTGCGAAAAACTGGCCGAAAACCTCGATTCTTTGGGCTTCAGGGTAAATGCTGACTTGAGAAACGAGAAGATCGGCTTTAAAATCCGCGAGCATACTATTAACAAGGTGCCGTATCTTGTCGTTGTCGGCGACAAAGAAGTCGACAGCAACGCCGTTGCGGTGAGAACCCGCAAAGGTGAAGACCTCGGCACCATGACGCTTGACGCTTTCAAAGCCATGCTGGCTGATGAAATTAAGCGAAAAGGCAGAACCAAGACGGAGAACTGATTATTAAACAGCGAACGAATCGGGGTGGACGTGCGCCACGCGCGTCAATCAATGAGCATATTCAAGCCACCGAGTGCCGGCTGATTGATGCAGAAGGCAATCAGGTCGGTATCGTACCGATTGAGGATGCCCTCAAGCAGGCAGAAGAAGCTTCTCTGGACCTTGTTCAGATCACGGATTCCGATCCGGTCGTCTGTAAAATAATGGACTTCGGGAAAAAGATCTTCGAAGAGAAGAAAGCAAAAGCGGCTGCTAAGAAAAAGCAGAAGCAGGTGCAGGTGAAGGAAGTCAAATTCCGTCCCGGCACCGAAGAAGGGGATTATCAGGTAAAACTACGCAACCTGGTACGTTTCCTTGATAACGGGGACCGCGGCAAGATCACTATCCGTTTCCGTGGACGTGAGATGGCACACCAGGAGATCGGTATGAAGCTCATGAATCGGATCGAAGCGGATATTGAAGAGCAGGCCCAGGTTGAGCAGCGTCCGAAAATGGAAGGACGTCAGATGACCATGGTAGTGGCGCCCCGCAAAAAGAAGTGATGCTGACCGGTCGGTACTGTCCCCCGTCGAGTGCGGGGGACGCGTCGTTCAGGACCACTATTGTTTTTTAAAAAGAGAATGCGGAGTTTTAAAAATGCCCAAAATGAAAACCAAGAGCGGAGCCACGAAACGGTTCAAGCGAACCGCCAATGGCTTCAAGCACAAGCAGTCCTTCACCAGTCATATTCTGACCAAGAAGAGTCCGAAGCGTAAGCGTCAGCTCCGTGGTACCAAGCTGATTGCCAAATCGGATGTGGCTTCCGTCAAGCGTATGATCGCGCTGTAACAGCGCTCACTGGATATTTAGAAGGATATAGCTATGGCTCGCGTTAAACGTGGTGTCGTCGCCCGTCGTCGGCACAAGAAGATTCTCAATCAGGCCAAAGGTTATTACGGCGCGCGCAGTCGTGTGTACCGTGTTGCCAAACAGGCGGTTATCAAAGCCGGTCAGTACGCCTATCGTGACCGCCGTAACCGCAAGCGTGCGTTCCGCGCGCTGTGGATTGCCCGTATCAATGCGGGTGCCCGCGCTAACGGTCTGTCTTACAGCCGTCTGATCGCCGGCCTGAAAAAGGCGAACGTTGAAATCGATCGTAAGGTTCTGGCTGACCTGGCCATGAACGAACAGCAGGCGTTTTCCGCTGTGGTCGAAAAGGCGAAAGCGTCGCTGACGGCTTAAGCTCTTTCATCGATGACCGATCGATCGGGATGCTGAACAACGCATCCGCTGATAGGGGAAGAGCGCGCTCTTCCCCTATTTTTTTGGCTCGTTCAGAGCCTCAGAGATTCACAGGAATCCGACGGTAGACAAACTCTGACTCCCCCTGAGTTAGTCCCGCCGATTCTCCGATTAGCCCCATTTTGGTTTGGAGCAGGGTCAATGGAAAACCTGGATCAACTCGTTCAGGACGGGCTTGCCGCTGTCGAGCAGGCCGACAGCCTGCAAACGCTGGATCAGGTGCGTGTCGACTATCTCGGCAAAAAAGGTGTGCTGACACAGCAGCTCAAGTCCCTGGGACAGCTATCTGCAGAGGAACGCCCGGCCGCCGGCCAGAAGATCAACGAGGCCAAGAGTCAGGTCCAGCAGGCCATCGGCGCTCGCCGTGACGTTCTTGAAGCGTCTGCCATTGATCGTAAGCTGGCTTCGGAATCCATCGATGTGACCCTGCCGGGCCGGGGGCAGGACCTCGGAGGTCTCCACCCGGTTACCCGGACCCGTGAGCGTATCGAGCGGTTTTTCACTGGAGCCGGCTATACCGTAGAGCAGGGCCCCGAGATCGAAGACGATTATCATAACTTCGAAGCGCTCAACATCCCGGGACATCACCCGGCCCGCGCCATGCACGACACCTTCTATTTTGATCCGGGCACTCTGTTGCGCACGCATACCTCTCCGGTCCAGATCCGTACCATGGAAGTCGGAGAGCCGCCGTTCCGGATGATCTGTCCGGGCAGGGTCTACCGTTGCGATTCGGATATGACCCACACCCCGATGTTCCATCAGGTCGAAGGGCTGCTGGTTGAGGAAAATGTCAGTTTTGCGGATCTCAAAAGCACGGTGGAAAGCTTTCTGCGGATGTTTTTCGAGCGCGACCTGAAGGTGCGCTTCCGGCCGTCCTATTTTCCATTTACTGAGCCGTCGGCGGAGGTGGATATCGAGTGGGGCCGGGAAGCAGACGGCAGCATCAAGTGGCTTGAGGTGATGGGCTGCGGCATGGTCCACCCGAAGGTATTCGAGCATTGCGGTATTGATGCCGAGCGTTATCGCGGTTTTGCATTTGGTCTGGGTGTTGAGCGCCTGGCAATGCTTCGTTACGGCGTTAATGATCTGCGCATGTTTTTTGAAAACGACCTGCGGTTTCTCCGACAGTTCCGCTGATTTCCTGCCGTATTACGAGCGATTACAGAATTGACGAGCCGACACCCGATTACAACAGGGCATAGACAATGAAATTGAGCGAGCAATGGCTGCGAGAATGGGTCAATCCTGCCAGCGATACCCATGAACTGGTGCATCAGATCACCATGGCCGGACTGGAAGTGGATGGAATCGAGCCGGTTGCCGGCCAGTTCCAAGGCGTGATTGTTGGCCATGTGACCGACGTAAGCCCCCATCCCGATGCGGATAAACTGCGCGTATGTCAGGTTGCAGGCGGTGACCAGGCCGTCCAGGTCGTTTGCGGCGCACCCAATGTTCGCGTCGGCATGAAAGTACCGTTCGCAGTTATTGGAGCAACCTTGCCGGGTGATTTCAAAATTCGCAAAGCCAAGCTACGGGGCCAGCCGTCCAACGGCATGTTGTGTTCCGAGTCGGAGCTTGGGCTTTCTGACAATCATGACGGTTTGATGGAATTGCCGGACGACGCGCCCGTCGGAGCGGACCTGGCGGA
>JAWVWU010000304.1:0-3895 GCA_033723595.1 Marinobacter sp.
GATGGGCTTTGGTCCCGGCTCGGCCGATCTGTCCGTCAAGCAACAGCGGAAACTGTTGGACTTGCAGCAGGCCTTCCAGGCTCATCAGCTTGAGCGTATGCAGTCGATACAGCAGCAAAGCTTCGAAATGCAGAAGGCCTACCTCGGCGATACCCCGGACAAACAAGCCATTCTGGACGCCCAGAAAAAGATCAACGAAATCAACCTGAAGATGCTGGAAGACCGGCTCGATACCCGCGAGAAGATGCAGGCCATTCTGAACGAGTCACAGTGAGCCACAGCCCGCCGTACCCGGCTGGACGCCGGGAAAGGCGGGCATTCGGTGCGCTCACGCAAACACCGCTCAAGTCCGGAGCTCATCATCAAGGGTTCCGGAGCGAACGGTCATGCCTTATTACGCCGGCTTCTCTGCACGGCGGTGCTCACCAGCGCGGCAGGATCGCCCAGGATCAGCTTCACCAGTTCCGTCTGGCGGTGGACGCCGGTTTTCTGGAAACAGGCCTTGAGCTGGGTGCGCACGGTGTTTTTGCTCAGGCGGAAGGAGTCCGCGATCTGCTCCAGGCTGTGGCCGTTGGCCAGTGCTCCGGCCAGGCGGGCCTCGGCGTTGGTCAGTCCATAGAGGCTACACAGCACGTCGAGTGAGAAGTTCTGTTGATGCCCTGCCATTCCGATAAACAGCGCTGCGGTCGCCCTTGAGGTGTCCACCCCGACGTCGAGCGGATGGTCCGGGTTGATGGGAATCACCAGAACGTTCAGCGGAAAGCGCGACTCGGGGGTCGCCATCGCCAGGGAGCCGCCGGTCCTGTGCGACGCCCGGCTGGCTTCAAAAATCAGGGTCTGCAGCGCCCGGCTCTGCTCGCGGGTTTTCGCCTGAAGGCCGCCTTTGCTCAGCGTCAGCACCCGGGACTCGGCCAGTATCGCTTCAGCGCGATCATTGACGAAAACCGGTTTACCCGAGGCGTCCACCAGCACAATCCCCACCAGCAGTCGATGCAAGGCTTCCCGGGCGGCGCTGAGTCTGCTTTTCAGTTGCAGCAGATGGCTGTTGACCTGAAAGGCTCGCTGCAAATGCGGGATGAGGAGCCCGATCAACCTGACTTCGTGGGGCGCATAGGCCCCAACCCGGTCCCGCCGATGCACCCCGATCAGCGCGATACGGGATTCGTTCTTGACCAGCAGACTCCCCAGCACATGATCAATGCCCTGCGGGCGATTGTAGTCGTTATAGAATTCTGTCTTCCTGAAAGAGTCCGGCAGGAACCCGGTGGTTTGCAGTGGTGTGCCTATTTCGCGCTGGGCCGCTGCGGCAATCAACGGGTCATCGTGTATGTAGTAGTCGATGTATTTTTGCTGATACTCCGGGTTCACCCCATGGGTGACGTAGGTCCCGACTTCCTTGTCCTGCAGATCCTGCACCCGCAGCAGGCCGGAATGGGCATTGAGCAACTGTGCCAGACGATGCAGGAAGACTGGCCACAGGGTGGTATCAATCGCTGCATCGTAAATGCTGGTGACCAGTTCGTTGTAAGTCTCCAGGTTGATGACGGGGGCGATGGCCGGCATGCAACGGGTCCCTCACTGACCGGCGGTCAGGCGCTGGAGTATGGCCCGGCTGTGGGCAAACATCAGCCAGTGCCCCTCGCCGGGCATGAAATCGGCCTGGCACCGGGGGATGGTATCTGCCAGGTAGCGGCCCATCGCCAGCGGCGCGTTGAGATCGTCCTCCCCGTGCCAGAGGGACACGGGCACGTCGATATCGGCCGGGTCAAAGCCCCAGGGCCGGGCAATCAGGGACATGTCGTAGGCGAACCCCGTCAGTCCCTGACGGATGGCTTCCGCCAGGTTCTCAAGATACCGGCTGCGGAACGGCTCGCCGGCAAATATCGCCCGGTCCGCTGCAGGTGCCGGGGCTTCGAGCAATCCCAGCACGGCCTCTGCGGTTGTGGCCACCGGCGCCAGCTGTTGTTCAAGCTGCTGATAATCGGCGACGGCCAATTCAAACAGCGCCCGGTTCTGCGGCAGCATGCCCGCAAGCACGCCCGGTGCGTCGAACGGCGCGGTGCTGCCAATCAGCGCCACCCGGTTCAGTCGTTGCGGAATCCTGACCGCGCACGCGGCGGCATGGGCGCCGCCACCCGAGAACCCGAGTATCGAGAAGCGGTCGAGGTGCAACGCGTCGGCAAGCTGGCTGACGTCGTCGGGCCAGTCCAGTAACCGGCGACCGGGTAGGAAATCCGAGCGGCCATAACCGGGCCGGTCTACCACGATCAGGCGAATGTTCAGCTCGGCAAGCAGCGTGGCATCGCCGATCAGCTCAAGGCGCGAACCGGGAATGCAATGGAAGGCGATGACGGCCTTGCCGTTCGACGGACCGTACTGCGCATACGCGAGATGGCGGCCATCCGCGAGAAGGACATGTCTGGTGTTCATGAGACTGCGAGGAACCCAACTACCTGTGTCTGATTTTTTTTAGCAGCGGCCGTTCAACAGCAGCCTTGTTCTGAAACCTTACCCCATATGGGTGATGACGTCATCTGCACCGTTTCCAATAATCGATGATGGGTTTGCAATGCAACAACTCGCACCGGCCCGGCGGCTGTAACGGCGTCAAGCTGACTGAATTTTCCGAGAGGTAGAATATGAATACAAAGAACTCGCTTGTGGGATGCGGAATAGTCCTGGTTTCAACCGTCCTGATGTCTGCCTGTGGCGGGGGTGGAAGCAGCAGCGGCGATAGCACCAGCAGCAGCGGTACGCCGCCGGCGGCCAACACCAAAACCGGGGTGCTGCTGGACAGCGCGGTGTCCAACATCCATTACCAGACCGAAACGCAGTCGGGAACCACCAACGCCAACGGTGAATTCACCTTTCAGGATGGCGAGACCGTGACCTTTTCCATCGGCAGTCTGACCTTCCCGGCCACACCGGCAGGGACAGTGGTCACACCGGTTTCCATAGCGGGTGCCAGCGCAGTCTCCGATCCCCAGGCCAGCAATATCGCCAGGCTGCTGCAGTCACTGGACGAAGACGGCAATCCGGCCAACGGTATTTCGATTCCGGCAGCGGCGGCCACCGTCGCTGCGCCGGTGGATTTCAACGTCGATGCGGCCACCTTTGAGGGTAACTCGATGGTCATCAACCTGGTCGCCAACTCGGGATCCAGCAACACCACCCTCGTTTCCGCCACCGATGCAGAGGCGCACGTCAGTGCCACGCTGGATGGACTGTCCAACGGAATTCTCGGCACCTGGCGAATCACCAACGGCGATGAGTTCAGTTATTTGGTGTTGCTGAACGACAACACCTTCCTCTATGCCGAAAACGACCCGACGGTACAGGCGCCACAAAATGGCGTGGAGCTTGGCACCTACACGTTTGACCCCAACACCGGCAAGATTACCTTAACCATCCTGTATGACGACAATGCCCCGGGCACCGATTCAGGCGCGGGTGATATCGGCACACCGGCCGTGTTCGACCTGGCCCTTTCGGCCGGCAACACCGTATTGTCGGTCACCAATGCGGGCCTGGATTTTGACGCCGTTGACTTCGCTGGCGCATCGTCCGCCCTCGTGGGTACGTGGACGATTTATGACAGCACCACCGGGGAATTTGAATACCTGGTTTTGATGCCTAACGGCACCTTCCTCTACGCGGAAAACGATCCGACGGTGCAAGCGCCGCAAAACGGCCTCGAGGTCGGCACCTACACGGTTGACTCGAATGCGGGCACGGCGACGTTTACCATCACCTACGATGACAATGCCCCGGGGGCTGATTCGGGGATTGGCGATATCGGCACCCCCGCCACGATCGATTTTAGCCTGTCTAATTCGAACAACACCCTGACAGCGGCCGGCGGAACGCTGGTATTTGCCAGAGCCCTGTAAACCGC
>JAWVWU010000305.1:0-3895 GCA_033723595.1 Marinobacter sp.
CTATGTCTGCCGAACAGGCCCACCACTACCTGACCCAAGTGCTGGCTATGAATCTTGAGCTGCTGTTCGGTACGCCATCGGAGGCCGAACGGGAACAGCAGGGGCGACTGGCGAATGTCACCCGTTCGCTGTTCCGTCACCTGGCCGAGGGCATCGGCTACGAACACGTCATTGACCAGCTGGTTGATGAAATCTGGCGAATCATCCAGCAGCGGCCGATTCAGGTAGACAACGTCAAGCGGATGATCACCGAGATCGCCATCTGCCGGAACAATCCGGAGGTCGACCTGGGCAGCAGTGGCCAGGGCGCGGACCGGCTGATCAGCAGCCTGTTTGGTCCCACCCAGGGCTGCCGGGAAGATCCCGGCGTGACGGTCTACCTGGAGCGTCTGGCCGGCATGGACGGCGGCGCCTTGCAGTATGAGGCCACCGGCTTTGCCCGGGCTATGCACGATACGGGTCTGGTCTCCGCCTATCACGCGGTGTTCATGCGCTATCTGCTGGAGCACGGCGACTACCTGCTGTCCGAAGCCTTGGGCCTGTCGAGTACCGGGCGCGACTGCCTGCTCTGCTATGACAGCCTGGTGAGGGCCATCATCACCGAAAGTGTGTATGCCGAGACCGCCCAGAGTGTCTACGGGCTGGCGCTGATGCTGGAGCGGGGCATTCTCTATCAGCCCCCGGTGGCACCGGCGCTCTGGCGGCAGATCTCGCTGCCTATCTCACCCTACTGCCGTGAGCGATTGTGGCTGGCCTATGGCGATGCGCCCGGCCCCAGAGCCTGGTTGTTGTCGGGTGTGCTGTGCATGCTTGGACAACCGCTGGGCGTGGGGCAGGGGAACAACCCCACCTGCCAGTCTGCACGGGCACTGTCCATGTGGGCCTACAACGACCCGGACTACCTGCTGCAAATGGTGGTCTGGGCCGCCCGCGACGACGAGATCATCATACATTTTGAGGGCCAGCCGGTATCCTCACGGGACAGCGTGTCAGGGGTTGCCGGTGAGCTGCCGGTGGATCTGGACCCGGTCTCGCTGCTGGTGGTGCCCCACCTCGACCGGATCTACGCGGAAATGGGGCGGCGTTGTATTGGTCGGGAAGGCGATCCACACCGTTGGGTCAATCCCGAGTTCCATGGTTGGTGGTCGGGTCGCGGTTTTCGGATCAACGTGGATGTCAGCACCGGGCAGCTGTGGGAGCTGGATGAATTCCTGCGGCATTTCTACGCCAGCTATCATCCTTATTACAACGGCAACCAGCCGCTGATTCACCCCCAGCCGGCGGGCATTGCGGTGACCGACAGCGCCGCGCGCTTTATTGGCTGGCATGCCATTACCATTCTGCGGGTGGCTCTGGATCCCAGGGATGTCATGCGGGTCTACTTCTATAACCCGAACAACGACAGCGGCCAGAACTGGGGCGACGACGTGGTGGTCAGTACTGCAGGGCACGGCGAGCGCTTCGGGGAAGCCTCGCTGCCCATCGATCAGTTTGCCTCCCGGCTTTACATATTCCACTACGATCCGCTGGAGCGCGGGGAGTTGGCGCTGGTCCCGGATGAGGAACTCAGGGGTGTGGTCGATCGGATCTACCGGAGTTGGGGCAGCGACCGTGCGCCCACGGACACAGCCTTGCAGGCCGAGGCGGGTCAGCCTCCCCGGTAAAGCCCGGCTATAAAAAAACCCGGCTGTCGTGTGACAGCCGGGTTTTTTACTGCTTAACGGCAGTTCGCAAACCGATCAGAACAGCGCTGCGGCCTTGGCCAGAGCAATGTACAGACCAATCAGGAACGGAACGCCCACGGCCAGCCATGCCAGCACGCCGCCCACACCAAACTTGCCGCGCGCGGCGGATTCGGCGTGAGACGCAATCATGTCGTCATGCTGCAGTGACCGCTCGTATTCCAGCTCTTCGTCGGTCATGTGATCCGACTCTTTCACCGGCTTGACCAGGCTGTTACAGATCAGGCCAAGGAACAGCAGGCCCGCCATGATATACAGCGTCCGGTCGTAGACCAGGCTCGGCTCAATGCCGGCATCCAGCTGTGCCTGGCGAATCGCCGCGATGACCAGCGGGCCGACGATACCGGCCGCGGACCAGGCGGTCAGCAGACGACCGTGGATAGCACCCACCATCTGGGTCCCGAAAATATCAGCCAGGTAGGCCGGGACGGTCGCAAAACCACCACCGTACATACTGAGGATGATACAGATCGAGATCACGAACATGCTTGGCAGGCC
Organism: Marinobacter sp.; assembly: GCA_033723595.1. GTDB lineage: Bacteria > Pseudomonadota > Gammaproteobacteria > Pseudomonadales > Oleiphilaceae > Marinobacter. The sequence continues at coordinate 2,241 of JAWVWU010000305.1, forward strand.
CAGGTGACCCCAGGTCGGCAGCAGGCAGTAGACAATGATGCCCAGCACGAAGAACGTGTAGTAGGTGTTCTTGCGGCCGAGCTTGTCAGACAGCGAGGCCCAGAACAGTCGTCCGACGCTGTTGAACAGACTGATCAGACCGACCAGGCCGGCGGCAGCCGCCACGACTGCAGCTTTCTGAGCGGCTGTTAATGCCACCGCAGAATCCGCGAGTCCGGCCAGTTTGCCGCCGAACACGTCCTGCAGCATCGGGCTGGCCATGGAGATCACCGCAATACCGGCGGTCACGTTCAGGAACAGCACCAGCCAGATCAGCCAGAACTGGGGAGTTTTCCAGGCGCGGTCAAGGTGAACATGCTTGCGGGTAATCATGCCTGAACCGTGATCGGTCTCCGGCGGAGTCCAGCCCTCAGGACGCCAGCCGTTGGGTGGCACACGGAAGCCAATGGCGCCGGCTGCCATGATTACCACGTACAGAGCACCCATGACCACCAGGGTCATGGCCACGCCTTGTCCACCGCCTGCGGAGAAGTGACGCATCAACAGGACCGCCAGCGGCGCACCGATCATGGCGCCACCACCGTAGCCCATGATGGCGAAGCCGGTAGCCATACCGCGACGATCAGGGAACCACTTGATCAGGGTAGAAACCGGAGTGATGTAGCCCAGGCCCTGGCCAATACCGCCCAGGATGCCGCAGCCCAGATACACCAGCCAGAGCTGGTGAATCATCACACCAATACCGCCGACGATCAGGCCACCACCCCAGCACAGGGCCGCAATACAACCGGCTTTGCGCGGGCCGGCGTGTTCCAGCCATCCGCCCCAGAGGGCAGCCGAGACACCGAGCATGGCGATGAAGGTTTCAAAAATGTGCGTGACCTGAGGCACCGTCCAGTTACAGGTGGTGGTGGTCAGCGCGGTCATGAATCCGATATCGGAACAGACTGCGGGGTCAGCGCCGGATACCAGTTTGGTCAGCGGAAGCCAGAATACCGAGAAACCATAAGCCATACCGATACACAGGTGAATTGCGAGTGCTGCGGTAGGTACGAGCCAGCGATTGAACTGTGGCCCGGCGATGGTTCGTTCCCTGGCGAAAAATCCCGATGAGCGTCCCGCTCCACCGTTTGATAGGTTCTCTCCAGTCACCCCATCCATATCTTTACCTCTTTTTTTATTGCTGTTGTGTTATGCAGGTGATCAAGTTCAACGTCGTTAAACCCTAAACCCTTATCTTTTAGCCTATAAATCGACAGGTTGGTATTGAACTAAAGTTCAACCCTTACCAGCATAATCCGTGCCCGGATTTTTTGCCGAAAAAACAGCGATCAATTTACGCGGGCCCGGGATCGGTCGGATCACTGTCCTTGCCATTATTTTTCGTTTTGTTGCCGCTGCGAAAGCGTGCGCGCTCGGCGGTCGGGCGAATGTCCAATTGTGTCATAGAGTTAATGATTTTCCGGTCGTGCCTTCAGGTTGGCTTCAGGCCCGCGTGGTCTACTGGAACCGTAGACACAGTTAACCAGGAGCATCCCCATGAAAACCTTACTCTCCGTCTTTGTTGTCACCATGCTGAGTGCCGGCTATGCAAGCGCCCACGGATTGGCGGACCGGATTGACGAGGTCCGGTCATTCCCGAACCAGAGCGTCGC
>JAWVWU010000306.1:0-3861 GCA_033723595.1 Marinobacter sp.
CCCACGGATAACCTGGCTCGCATTACCGACATGTACGTCAGGGGGCTGGGTTTTGAGCGCCTGGGTCAGTTCGAGGACCATCAGGGATTCAGCGGTTCGATGATCGGACACCCCGGTCATGCCTACCATCTCGAATTTACGCATCATCGGGGAACCAGCGTCGGCCGCGCGCCTACCGCCGACAATTTGCTGGTTTTCTACCTGCCGGACGAAACGGACTGGAGCGAAACCTGTCGGGCCATGCTGGCTGCCGGGTTCCTGGATGTGGGCGCCTACAACCCCTATTGGGACGAGGCCGGACGCACATTCGAGGACATTGACGGCTATCGCGTCGTGCTCCAACACCGGGCCTGGCAGGGCTGACGATCTCCGTGGGCGCGGCCCCTGCCAGCCCCGTGCCGACAGGGCCTAGAGCGGGGTTTTCCTGAGCTCCGGTTCGCGGTTGGCATCGGCCTCCAGCCACCAGACATTTTCTGCCCAGTCACCCAGCACAATGCGGCGTGCCGGCTGGTCGTTTGCAATCAGCTCGTGCACGGCCGGCCGGTGTGTGTGGCCGTGGATCAGCCTTTGAACGTTGTGGGCTTCCATGACGGCGACCACCTCGTCCGGGGTCACGTCCATGATGAACTCCGCCTTGCCCTTGTTCTTCGCCATGCTGATTTCCCGGAGCTGGCGGGCAACGAGTTGACGGTCAGCCAGCGGGCGCTGCAGAAACATCTGCTGCCACTGAGCGTTGCGCATGCTGGCACGGAACTTCTGGTATTCCACATCGGCGGTGCACAGGCTATCGCCGTGCATCAGCAGTGTTGGAGTGCCGTACAGGTCGATGACGGTCGGGTCGTCGAGCAATGTGGCCCCCGCCCGCGAGCAGAAGTCCTCGCCGATCAGAAAATCGCGGTTGCCATGCATCAGAAAGACGTCGGTGCCGGCGTCACTGACGGCCCGCAAGGCCGCCGCCACCTCGTCCTGCAGGGGAGTGTGCTCGTCGTCCCCGATCCAGGCCTCGAAGAAATCGCCGAGAATATAGAGCCGCTCGCACCCGGCCGCCTGCTGGTCCAGAAAGGTCAGGAAGGCCCGGGTGATGTCCGGCCTGGCTTCTTCCAGGTGAAGATCCGAGATGAATTGCGTGGTCAAGCCGCGCCTCCGTCCTCAATGACTTCGGCCTTTTCGATGATAACGTCCTCGGCGGGCACGTCCTGATGGCCGTGACGAAGGCCGGTGGGAACCGCACGTATGGCGTTCACCGTGTCGATGCCGTCGACAACCTTGCCAAATACGGCGTAGCCCCAGCCTTCCGCGTTCTCAGCGGTGTGATCCAGAAAGCCGTTGTTCTCCACGTTGATGAAAAACTGTGCGGTTGCCGAATGCGGGTCCATGGTACGGGCCATGGCCACTGTTCCGGCCATGTTGCTGAGGCCGTTGTTGGCTTCATTGCGGATTGATTCACGGGTCTTGCGGGGCTGCATACCCGGCTCGAAGCCACCGCCCTGGATCATGAAGTTGCTGATAACCCGATGGAAAATCAGACCATCGTAAAATCCGTCCCGCACGTATTGTTCAAAGTTTCTGGCGGTCTCGGGCGCATTGTCATAATCCAGTTCAAGAGTGATGTCGCCATGGGAAGTTTTCAGCAGAATCATTCGGGTGTCCTGTTCAGATTGTGATTCAAGGGTCTGGGTCGTGATTTGACGATTATTGTACGGGAGACTTGGCGCAGGTGCATGAGTTAGACCATCAAATATGCGTATAATATGGCGCTTAAGTTCATCCCATCAATCGAGACCTTATGAGCGCCGAGTCCAAGAAAGCCCATAATTTTATCCGCAGTCTTATCGATGACAGTATTCGCTCAGGCGAGCATCGTGGCGATGTGATTACCCGGTTTCCGCCAGAGCCGAACGGCTATCTGCATATCGGTCACGCCAAATCGATCTGTCTCAATTTTGGTATCGCCGAGACGTTCAACGGCCAGTGCAACTTGCGGTTTGATGACACCAACCCGGAAAAAGAGTCACAGGAATACATTGAGGCGATCAAACGCGATGTACAGTGGCTGGGCTATCAATGGGCCGGCGATATCCGCTACGCCTCGGACTATTTCGAACAGCTTTATGGCTTTGCGGTCGAGCTGATCGAGAAGGGAAAGGCCTATGTCTGCTCCCTGAGCGCGGAGGCCATGGCCGAGTATCGCGGCTCCCTGCGGGAGCCCGGACGAAACAGCCCGGATCGGGACCGGCCGGTCGACGAGAACCTGCGACTGTTTGCTGACATGCGCGCAGGCAAGTATGGCAACGGCGAACTGGTGTTGCGGGCCAAGATTGATATGGCGTCGCCGAACATCAACCTGCGGGACCCGATTCTGTACCGGATTCGCTATGCGGATCACCACCAGACCGGCAGCACCTGGTGCATCTACCCCATGTACGACTTTACGCATCCGATTTCCGATGCGCTGGAAGGCATTACCCATTCGCTCTGTACGCTGGAATTCGAGGACCATCGGCCGCTCTACGACTGGGTGCTCGACAACATTTCGGTGCCCTGCCATCCGCGCCAGATCGAGTTTGCACGGCTCAACCTGAATTACACCATCACCAGCAAGCGCAAGTTGCGCCGGCTGGTTGAAGAGGGCCACTGTTCGGGCTGGGACGACCCTCGGATGCCGACCATTTCCGGTATGCGACGTCGTGGCTATACCCCCGAGTCAATCCGTGCTTTTTGTGACATGGTCGGCGTCAACAAGGCCGGCGGCACGGTGGACGTAGGGATGCTGGAGCATGCCATTCGCGAGGATCTCAACACCCGCGCGCCGAGGGCCATGTGCGTGATGCGGCCGCTGAAGGTGACCCTGACAAACTATCCGCAGGATCGGACGGAAATCCTGACGCTGCCCGTCCACCCCCAGAATCCGGACATGGGCACCCGCGACGTGCCGTGGACCGGGACGCTGTTTATTGACCGCGAAGATTTTTCGGAAGAGCCCCCCCGCAAGTGGAAGCGGCTGGCACCGAATCAGGCGGTGCGGCTTCGTGGTGGTTATGTGATGACCTGTCGCGAGGTTGTCCGCGACGACAGAGGCGATATTATCGAACTGCGTTGCGAATACGATCCGGCCACTCTCGGTGTGAATCCGGACGGCTATAAACCCAACGGCGTCATTCATTGGGTGTCGGCAACAGACAGCGTCGAGGTCGACGTTAATCAGTACGACCGGCTGTTCAACCACGAGTCACCGGACAGCGACAAGGAAACCGATTTCGTGGAGCTGCTCAATCCCGAGTCATTGGTGCAGATTGCGGGTGCGCGGGTTGAAAAAAGCCTGGCGGAGCCGCGCGACGATATCCCGTACCAGTTTGAACGGGAAGGGTATTTCTTTGCCGACCCGGCCGCCTCTTCAGCGGGTCGCCCGGTTTTCAACCGCACCGTGACGCTCAGGGATTCCTGGGCCAAAACCAACGCCTGAACAATCCGGACGAGTCCAACGTGATCCGAATCTACAACACGCTCAGTCAGCGCAAGGAAGAATTCACGCCCCTGCAACCGGGCAAGGTACGCATGTACGTCTGCGGCATGACCGTCTATGACTATTGCCATCTCGGGCATGCCCGGGTGTTGCTGGCCTTCGATGTGATCACCCGTTATCTGCGGTACCGGGGGCTCAATGTTCATTACGTGCGCAACATCACCGATATCGACGACAAGATCCTGCGCCGCGCTGATGAGAATGGCGAGCCGTTCACGGCACTGACCGACCGCATGATCGACGCCATGCACGAGGATGAGCAGCGCCTGGGCATCGTACCGCCCACCGAAGAGCCGAGGGCGACGGCCTACATCGACGATATCGTCAGCATGATTAAC
>JAWVWU010000307.1:0-3854 GCA_033723595.1 Marinobacter sp.
GTCCATGCTGCTGAGCGTGCTGGCCTTGGGCACCTGGCCGGACCTCAAAGGCCCGGTACAGAACCGCTGGGTGAGTCGTCCGGAGGTCTGGGTCTGGGATGTGGGCCAGGGCCTGTCTGTCCTGGTGAGGGATCAGGACCAAGTATTGGTGTATGACACTGGACCGGAGTCACCGTCAGGCTATACGGCGGTGGACTCGGTGATTCTGCCAAACCTCAGGGCGCTGGGGGTGCATCGGATCAATACGCTGATTGTCAGCCATGCCGATGCAGATCACGCGGGCGGGCTCTCGTCACTCCTGGGGACGATGCCCGTTGACCGGATCATTTCCGGGGAGCCTGCGGCGATCACCGAAAAACTCGCGGCCGGGTCACCGGTCGTTACACCGTGCAAACCGTTCGCGCAGCAGACCCTGGCGCGGGTCGGTGTCACGCTTTGGGCCTGGCGCCCGGAAGCGGCGGATCGCGCTGCGGACGAAGTGACCGGTAATGAGGCGTCCTGCGTCGCACTGTTGCGCTACGGTGACGAGGAAGTCATTCTGCCCGGCGATATTCCCGCTCACGTTGAACGGGCTCTCGTTCAGACCGGGTGGTTCCGGTCGCCGGCAACCCGGGTACTGGTCGCCGCCCATCATGGCAGCCGGACGGCCTCCTGTCCGGCCTGGGTAGCCGCGGTTGATCCGTCGTACGTGGTTTTCACGGCCGGCTACCGGCAGCGCTACGGACATCCGCACAAAACGGTGTTGGAGCGCTTCCGGCGGGCGGGTTCGAGGACGCTCAACACAGCCTATGCCGGCGCGGTCCGGTTCCGTTTCGACCGCCACGGGCTGTCGACTCATGCGTGGCGGGCGGGGGCACCGTTCTGGCTGGCGCCGATGCAGCCGACTCCGGCAGATCGTTGAAGCAACTGCTCAATGGCGGACCTTACTCTCGGGGTGTGGTCTCCGGCGGCGGCTATGATAAAGTAGCGCGGCTTGTTATTAATCGGGGAGACCAAGCGTGTTCGAGCTTTTGAAAGCGGGTGGCATCATCATGGTGCCGATAGTGGCCTGTTCCATCCTGGCGCTGGCGATCATTCTTGAGCGTTTCTGGACCCTCCGGGCGTCCCGGGTCGCACCGCCCAACACCATCAATGAACTCTGGCGCTGGATCAAGAAAAAGGAACTGAACGGCCGCAAACTCAAGGCCCTGCAGGCCTCCTCGCCGATGGGCCGGGTTCTGGCCAGCGGCCTGATGAACGCCAAGCATGGTCGTGAGATCATGAAAGAAAGCATTGAACAAGAGGCCAGCCAGGTCATTCATGAGCTGGAGCGGTTCCTCAATCCGCTCGGCACGGTGGCCACGATTGCACCGCTGCTTGGTCTTCTGGGCACGGTCATCGGGATGATCAAGGTCTTCGCCGAAATCCAGCTGGCCGGGGTCGGCAATGCCGGTAACCTCGCCGGAGGTATCTCAGAAGCCCTGATGACCACCGCCGCCGGTCTCAGTGTGGCCATTCCCGCGTTGATCTGTCACCGCTACTTTATCCGCCGGGTGGATGAGCTGGTGGTGAACATGGAGCAGGAAGCCATCAAGCTGGTTGAAGTTGTTCACGGTGATCGTGAAATCGACGTCGAAGGAGCCTGAACCGCGTGAAATTCAAGCGCCAGCGCAGCCAGGAAGTCGGCGTTGATCTGACCCCGCTGATCGACGTGGTGTTCCTGCTACTGATCTTTTTCATGGTATCCACCACGTTCACCCGGGAGAGTCATCTCACGGTTGAGCTGCCGGAGGCCAAAGGTCAGAAAAACGAGACCGACGTCAAGCAGATAGACGTGGTGATCAACGCCCAGGGCCAGTATTACGTCAATGACAAACCGCTTATCAACAGCAAGCTGGAAACCCTGCAGCGGGCGATTCATGAGCTGGCCGGCGATGATACCGGCCTGCCGTTTGTGATCACCGCCGATGCCAAGACGGCTCACGAGTACGTCGTCCGGGCCATGGACGTTGCCGGACGCCTCGGATTCAGCAAACTGAGCATCACCACCCAGCAGGCCGGAGCAGAGCGTTGAGCCCAGGAAAGTTGTCATGAACCACCCAGACGACGCTTCCAACTGGCAGACCTATCGGCGGTTGTTGGCCTACGTCAAACCCTTCTGGGTGGCGTTCGGCCTCGCGGTGGTCGGTAATGTGATCTACGCTGGTGCCTCGACCGGCATGGCCGCTGCGATGGAGTACGTCATCAAGGCCATTGAAAACCCGACCGATCAGAACCGCTTGCTGCTGACGCTGTTGATCGTCGGCGTGTTTGCCCTGCGCGGTCTGGGCACTTTCATGAGCCAGTATTTCATCAGCTACGTGGGGCGACAGGTGGTCAACGCCTTGCGAACCCAGGTCTTCGACCGACTGTTAACGTTGCCCTCCCGGTATTTTGACAACAATGCCTCAGGTCGCCTCGTGTCCAAGCTGACGTTCAACGTCGAGCAGGTGGCCGAAGCGACCACCAACGCGGTGACCATCAGCCTGCGGGAAGGTCTGACGATTGTCGGGTTGTTGGGTTTCATGCTGTACACCAACTGGAAGCTGACCCTGATCTTCCTCGCGGTCGGCCCGCTGATCGGGGCGGTGGTGAGCTTCGCCAGCAAGCGGTTTCGCAAGCTCAGCCAGCGTATTCAGGGCTCAATGGGCGATATCACCCACGTGGCCTCCGAGGCGATTACCGGCTACCGGGTGGTGCGGACATTCGGGGGTGAAACCTACGAGCGAGACCGGTTCAACGGTGTCAGTGGCCGTAACCTCCAGCAAAGCCTGAAAATGGCGTCGACCCAGGCAATCAGCGTGCCGGTGATTCAGATCCTGGTCGCCATTGCGATCGCGGGGCTGGTGTGGATGATGCTTGCCCCGGAGATCCGTGGGGGCATGAGCACCGGCCAACTGGTGGCCTTTATTACGGCCGCCACCACCATGGCCAAACCCATCCGGCAGGTCACCTCGGTTCACGCCAAGATCCAGAAGGGCGTCGCGGCGGCCCACGACGTGTTTTCCACCATGGATGAACGACCCGAGCAGGACAGCGGTACCTACGCCCCTGAACGGGTCGCCGGAAACATCGATTTCGAACAGGTCAGTTTCCGCTACCAGGACCAGCTCGACGACGTGCTTGCCGACTTTAACCTGTCGATTCCGGCCGGCCAGAGCGTCGCCCTGGTGGGACGGTCCGGCAGCGGCAAGTCCACATTGGTCAGCCTGCTGCCACGTTTTTACGACTACACCGGCGGTACCATCCGGATTGACGGACGACCGCTGGCCGATTACCGGCTTCACGCCCTGCGCGCGCAGATTGCCCTGGTGACCCAGAACGTGGTGTTGTTCAACGACACCGTGGCGGCCAACATTGCCTATGGCGATCTCCGGCATGCGAGCCGTGAAGCGATTCGCGAAGCGGCGGCCAAGGCCCACGCGCTGGAATTTATCGACCGCATGCCTGACGGGCTGGATACCATGATCGGTGACAACGGTGTGATGCTGTCGGGCGGCCAGCGTCAACGTCTTGCGATCGCCCGGGCGCTGCTCAAGGACGCCCCGATACTGATTCTGGACGAAGCGACGTCGGCGCTGGATACCGAGTCCGAACGCCAGATTCAGATGGCGCTGGACACCGTCATGGAAGGCCGAACCACGCTGGTGATTGCGCACCGGTTGTCGACCATCGAGAACGCGGATCGCATCCTGGTCATGGAGGCCGGGCGCATTGTCGAATCCGGCCAACACGCGGAGCTTCTGGCCCGGGGCGGCGCCTACGCCCAGTTACACCAGATGCAGTTCAGCGAGCCGGCATGACCGGCTGGGTCGACCGGCTCTGGTACGGTGAAA
>JAWVWU010000308.1:0-3853 GCA_033723595.1 Marinobacter sp.
CTGGCGATGTCATGGTCGAACACGTCCTGTTGTGGGTAGGTACGGCGGATAATACGTTGGACCACCGTGTGGTGGTTCAATGTGGATGCATGCAAACTCTGAAATGCCGCTCTGCCGGGATTGAACCGCTGCCGGTTTTCCGTTAAACCTGTTTCCCGGCTGAATGCGAAGTCAGTCCCCTTAACCCGCAGAACAGGAGGTTGACCATGGCGGACTCATCACTCAAGGAACAACTGAGCAACGCGGTCAAAGACGCGATGCGGAACAAGGATAAAACCCGGCTTGTCACACTGCGTATGGCTCAGGCCGCGGTCAAGCAGATCGAAATTGACGAGCGCCGTGAGCTGGCTGACGAAGACGTGCTCAAGGTACTGGATAAAATGCTCAAGCAGCGCCGCGATGCCGCCAGTCAGTACGACGCCGCCGGCCGTGAGGAGCTCGGTGACAAGGAGCGGGCCGAAATGGTCATCATCGAGGAGTTCATGCCCGCGGCGCTGACCGAGGATGACCTGGACGGCCTGATTCGCCTGGCCATCAGCGCAACCGATGCTCAGGGCATGCAGGATATGGGCAAGGTGATGAATCACCTGCGCCCCCAGGTGCTGGGCCGGGTTGAAATGGGCCACCTGAGCAAGAAAGTTCGGGCCACGCTGTCGGGTTAAGTCCGCGTGGCCACTGGTCCAACGGGGCGGCACCCCAGCACCCGGACACTCTGTAACGGACGATAGGCTCCCGATGTCTCTCAATTATTCAGGCAATTACCCAATCAAGCAGCACCCCGTCACGTACCCCGATTCGCTCGTTGCGATCTTCGTAATGTTCGTCGTTTTGATGCTGGGCGGCTGTGCGGCCAGTCCGGGCCCGTCGCTGCAATCGGATCAGACTGGCCCGCGGGCTCCGTCGGCCAGCACCGCCAGAGCCAATGAGCAGGTTCTCGACCAGCGGCCATTCGCCAACCACGACGACTTCCGCGATGCTCGTCGCGGGATGATCACGCCGTCGTCGGCCGTCGAGATCGATCGTAACGATGGCGCGGCGGTCTGGAATACCATGGACTATGCCTTCATCGACCGCGACGGTGAGCATGCGCCGGGTTCGGTCAATCCCAGTCTCTGGCGTCAGGCCGCTCTGAATAACATTCATGGCCTGTTCAAGGTGACCGACGGGGTATACCAGATCCGGGGCTATGACCTGGCCAACCTGTCGATTATCGAAGGCGACACCGGATGGATTCTGGTCGACCCGCTCACCGCCCGGGAAACCGCCAGCAAGGCATTGCTGACGGCACGGAAGTACCTGGGAGACAAGCCGGTTCGGGCCATCCTGTTTACCCACAGCCACATTGATCACTTTGGGGGCGTACAGGGCATTCTGCAGCATCTGTCGGATGACGAAAAAGCCAACCTGCGCATCATTGCACCGGCAGGGTTCGAACAGGAGGCGACCAGCGAAAACATCATTGCCGGCCCGGCCATGAGTCGACGGTCCATGTACATGTTTGGTCAGCGTCTTGATCGTAATGAACTTGGCCATGTTGGCAGTGGCCTGGGTAAAGGCCCGGCGTTTGGCACCTTTGGTTTTGTCCAGCCGACGGAGCATGTGAGCAAAACAGGCACGGAGCTGACCGTCGACGGCGTGCCGATCATTTTCCAGATGGTGTCCGGCTCCGAAGCGCCCGCGGAGTTTACGTTCTACCTGCCGGAACAGCGGGCGTTCTGCGGGGCCGAGCTGGTCAGCCATACCCTGCACAACCTCTATACGCTGCGCGGCGCGAAAGTTCGTGACGCGCGGGTCTGGAGTGACTACATCGACGAGGCACGAACCCGGTTCGCGCAGGCCGAGGTCTATTTTGGCAGCCATCACTGGCCGATCTGGGGGCAGGCGAACATTCAGGACTTTCTGGTCAAGCAGCGTGACACCTACAAGTTCATTCACGATCAGACCGTGCGCATGATGAACGAGGGGGCCACGCCCCGGGAGATTGCCGAGACGCTGAAATTGCCACCCTCGCTGAGCCAGGATTTCTATAATCAGGGTTACTACGGCACGGTCTCCGCCAATGCCAAGGCGGTCTATCAGCGTTATATGGGCTGGTTTACCGGCAACCCCGCGCAGCTCAATCCGCTGCCCGAGGCCGAGTCGGCGACACGCTACGTACGGATGATGGGCGGGGCTGAGACCGTTGTGAAAAAGGCCCGTCAGGAATTCGAGGCTGCGGCCGGTATGAGTGCGACTGACGGCCGGACGACCTATCGCTGGCTGGCCGAGCTGCTCAATCAGGTGGTCTTCGCCGAGCCGGACAATGACGATGCCAAACAACTGCTGGCCCGGGTCTACGACCAGCTCGGTTATCAATCTGAATCCGGTCCCTGGCGGGATGTCTACCTGACCGGGGCCTACGAGTTACGTCACGGCGCCCCGGATCAAGGCCTCAAGCCGGCCATGATGCGCGAAATCCTGATGAACACACCGGTGGCTGAGTTTTTCGACAGTATGGCGGTGCGCCTGAATGCGGATGATGCGGAAGGCAAACGGATGTCGATCAAGGTGACCTTTACCGACCTTGATCAAAGCTACCTGCTGACCCTTGAGAATTCCGTGCTTCACAACCGTCTGACCGCCCGGGATACGCCGGCCGATGCCACGCTGTCAGTGACGCGTCCCCTGTTCGTGGATCTTCTGGTGGGCAAGGCGGGGCTGAAAGAGCTGCTGTTCAGCGACGATATTCACTTCGAAGGCAGTCGGCTCGATCTGATCCGATTTTTCGGCATGCTCGACAAGCCTGAGGGCCACTTCAACATCGTGACGCCGTAACGCAGCTTCGGCCGGGCTGATAAGACCCGGCCGTCAATTCGGCCTATGCGCTGACCGAACGAATCATATCGGCGGCTTTTTCCGCAATCATGATACTAGGGGCATTGGTGTTGCCGCCGGTCACGGTGGGCATGATGGACGCGTCCACCACCCGAAGCCCCTCCAGGCCGTGCACTTTGAGCGACGGGTCGACCACAGCCATGTCGTCCACGCCCATCTTGCAGCTGCCGACCGGGTGATACACCGTATCCACCCGCTGGCGCAGGACCTTGCGGATGTCGTCGTCGCTGCGGACATTGGCGGTGAACAGGTCCTCGCTGATGAACTGGCCCAGGGGACCGGCTTTCATCAGGCGTTCGGTCATTTTGTAGCCTTTCAGCAGCGCTTCCATATCATCCGGATGGCCCAGGAAGTCCGGATCGATCAGCGGCGTTGAGTCCGGATTGGCATCACGCAGGCTGACACTGCCCCGACTTTTCGGGTGCAGCAGGCATACGTGGCAGGAGAAGCCGTGCCCGGTATGGAGCGTGCGGGCGTGATTGTCGACCAGCGCCACCACAAAGTGCAGCTGAATATCGGGGGCGTTCAGATCCGGATCCGTTTTCAGGAAACCGCCGCCCTCTGCGAAGTTCGAGGTGATCATACCGCGTCGCTCACGCCGATAGCGGCCGATCTCGCCCAGCAGATCCCAGGCGCCGACGGGCGTCAGGCCCAGCAGGTTCCGGTCACGGGACTTGTAGGCAAAAATGAAGTCCGGGTGATCCTGCAGGTTCTTGCCCACACCCGGAAGGTGATGGACGGGTTCGATGCCGTGTTGCTTCAGTTCGGCCTCGTCACCCACACCGGACAGCATCAGCAACTGGGGCGACTGGAAGGCGCCGGCACTGATGATCACTTCCCGGCGGGCCCGCACCTGGACAACCTGGCCGTTCTGACTGTACTCCACGCCGACCGCGCGCTTACCCTCGAACAGGATGCGCCGGGTTCTGGCGCCTGTTTCCACCCGCAGGTTTGTCCGTTGACCCATATGCGGCTGCAC
>JAWVWU010000309.1:0-3846 GCA_033723595.1 Marinobacter sp.
GAGACGCAGGCAGGACCTGATCATGGAACTCATCCAGAAGAACGGCTTCGTCACGACCGAGCAGCTGGTTGAGCATTTTCAGGTCACGCCACAGACCATACGCCGTGACCTGAACCAGCTGGCGGAACAAAGCCGGGTTCGCCGCCATCATGGCGGTGCCGGCATCGACTCGAGTACGGTCAACACCGCCTATCATACCCGCAAGATCATGGAGCTGGAGGCAAAGGAACACATCGCCGAAACCCTGGTCCGCCTGATTCCCGACAACGCCTCTCTGTTTATCAATATCGGCACGACAACAGAAACCATTGCCCGTGCCCTGCTCAATCACAACAACCTGAGAATCGTGACCAATAACCTCCACGTGGCGTCGATTCTGTCCGCCCGTGAGGATTTCAATGTCATCATTGCCGGCGGTGAAGTCCGCAACCGTGACGGCGGGATCGTCGGCGAGGCGACCCGGGACTTTATCAATCAATTCAAGATGGACTTCGGCATCATCGGCATTAGCGGCATCCACAGCGACGGCTCGCTTCTGGACTTCGACTACCGCGAAGTCCGGGTCGCCCAGACCATTATCCAGAACTCCCAGACGGTGTTGCTGGCGGCCGATCATTCCAAATTCGGCCGCAATGCGATGGTGCGGCTTGGTGATATCACCCAGGCCGATCATTTCTTCACAGATCAGGCGCCGCCGGCCGAAATTGAACAGATGTTGAGAGAGCACGACGTCGAGCTTCACGTCGTCTGACAACGAACCCACTGACGGCCGCAATCTCTTCCATGCCGCTGCACGTCCAGCCGGCGGCCCGGGATGACGCTCAGAACCCGCCGACGGTGGCCACCACTGTCGCCCTGCTCTACCCTGCCACGCCAACGACCCCCTAACGAAAACGTTTCAATCATGGAATTGGCGTGACCTCGGTCAAATTATGCAAAAATGTTCGTTTTGGCGCCTTATTTTTCCTTTACGAATGGTCCAAGTTTTCGCATAATACGATCTTGCGTGGAATACCCAATAAGAACAGCAGCGCAGAACGATCAGCCAGCCTGCGCAGCTACCTGTCAGGAGACAGCTAAACATGACCTCTGATACCTCTGATACCTTTGATAACAACGTGTACGACCTGATTGTCGTAGGCGGGGGCGTCAATGGTACCGGCATCGCGATGGATGCGGCGGGCCGGGGCCTCAAAGTCATCCTGTGCGAGATGAATGACCTGGCTTCGGCCACGTCGTCAAACAGCAGCAAGCTGATACACGGAGGACTGCGTTACCTGGAGCATTATGAATTCCGCCTTGTGCGGCAGGCGCTGGCTGAGCGCGAATCTCTCTTGACGAACGCGCCACACATCATGTGGCCCATGCGGTTTCGCCTTCCCCACCAATCGCACCTGCGCCCGGCCTGGATGATACGAACTGGCCTTTTCCTTTATGACCACCTGGCCAAGCGCGAACTGCTCAAAGGGTCGCGCAGCATTCGTTTTGACAAGAATGGTCCGCTGGTCAATGAGATCACCAAAGGTTTCGAGTATTCAGATGGCTGGGTGGATGATGCCCGACTGGTTGTGCTCACGGCACTGGCGGCGCAGGAAAAAGGTGCACAGATCCGCACCCGGACAAAATGCACGCGAGCGACGCGGGAAGGAAAGCTGTGGAATGTCACCCTCACCGACCAGGTGACGGGCAAGGAGCAGAACATTCAGTGTCGTGCGCTGGTCAATGCGTCCGGTCCCTGGGTCAGCAAACTTTTCAGCGACACCATGACCATTCCAGCGCCCAAACAGATTCGGATGGTCAAAGGCAGTCACATCGTGGTGCCGAAGGTTCATGACGAGCCGGAGGCCTACATCCTGCAGAACGCCGATGACCGGATCATCTTTGTCATCCCTTATGAGGATGACTTTTCGCTGATCGGCACAACTGACGTGGATTACGAAGGCGATCCGAAGAAAGCAAAAATCTCCCCGGAAGAAGTCGACTACCTGATCGGTATCGTCAACGATCACTTCAAGAACAAGCTGACCGACAAGGACGTTGTCTGGTCATATTCGGGTGTCCGGCCACTCATGGACGATGAGTCCGGCTCGGCACAGAAAGCGTCCCGGGATTACACCTTTGAGGTGGACGGCGGTAAGACGAATGCGCCCCTGATTTCGGTGTTTGGTGGCAAGATCACAACGTATCGCAAGCTGGCCGAAGCTGCGACCGACAGGATCTGTACCTTTTTCCCGGAAGCCGGGCCCGAGTGGACGAAACATGCGCCCTTGCCCGGCGGCGATTTCAGTCAGCAGTCTGAATTGAAGGCCGAACTCAAAACGCGCTATCCGTGGTTGCCCGACGACCTGGCCAAACGCTATGTCAGGACTTACGGCACACGGACCCACGTGCTGCTGTCAGACTGCAACAGCCTGAACGACCTTGGACAGAACTTCGGCGCTAACCTCTACGACGCTGAAATCCAGTACCTGGTGAATCATGAATGGGCGCGCAGCGCTGAGGATATTGTCTGGCGCAGGACCAAGCTGGGGCTTCGCCTGACCGATCAGCAAGTAAACCAGCTCCAGAGCTATCTGGATCAGTTATTGGCAGCAGCCTGACTGGCGGCTGCCGACGGTTTTAGTCGGCTGCTCTCCACTCCGACTAGGTCTGAGCCCCCTCAGACTTTTTTGCCGGCCTCGCTTGAGGCCGGCTTTTTTATGCCTGCGCCGACCGCATTGTCATAACCGGTCGTTATTATTTTCTGGTGCGCATCACGACAACCCGTCTGACTCACGCACCGCATTGAGCCTGCGTGCCTCATCATTGCAATAAAAAAAGCCCATGCTGGCACAACATGGGCTTTTCGGCTGTTTTCACCCGGGCTGGACAGGCCCGGGGAATTGTCAGGGCACGACTCAGAAGTCGAGCTGGGCACCAATACCGACGAGATCGTAGTTTGGCTCGGCAGTGTTGCCTTCGGTTTCAAACTTTGAATACTCGCCCATCAGCGTCAGGTAGGACGTAAGCTGATATCGGGCAAACGCCATGCTCAGCTTGTTGGTGATGTCCGCCGCCGCTCCGATGGAGGTACCGCTGATGGCACCCCGCGCGTCCTGGGAACCTTCGCCATAGCTCACCCCAAGCGTGGTCTTGCCGACGGTGAACGTCGGTTCGACATACCACTGACTCCCGTCTACGTCTGCATCATTGATGGTATTGCCGTAGAGACCGTCGGCACCGATGCCCTTGGTCTTGGTGTAGTTCGCTGTCAGGCCAAAGCCACCAGCACCCAGATGGACACCGACATCGTAGCCCTGCAGGTTGTACGAATAGTCACTGGCGAGCACATCCAGTTTCTGATGCAGAAAGCCTGTCCAGACCTTGAAGCTACCGCCGTTCATATCCGTTGCATAGGTCAGTTGACCTTCGAAACGGGGAAGCTTGGTTTCAATGGCGCCACCGTCGTTCGGCTCCTCGGGATTGATTACCGCGATCTTGGCCGACAGGCCACCCATGTCGGGCGTTGCATACACAACATGCGGGTTAAAGTTCGCGTACACGTAGCCCGCGCCAATCCGGCCGCCGGTCGCGTTGCCGAAATCGGCACCGGAAAAGACACGGCCGATGCCCTTGGCAGAGCCTACATCACCGATGGCGTTGCTGTTGAACACGCCAAAGCCTTTACCCGCACTGACCGCACCGAAATCACCGCTGACGGTCAACTCGGCTACCCGACTCTCGAACGCGCCATTGTCATCCTGGGTAAGGCTCGGTGACCCCAGGTGCGAATCAATCTGGAAGGTACCGGAAACCGTCAGGCCATGGGTTTCAGGCGCGACGACGCCGAAGGTGACGTTCGCCGGA
>JAWVWU010000310.1:0-3833 GCA_033723595.1 Marinobacter sp.
AACTTAACCGGTGAACTGCTGATCAATGGCCTGTGGCTGACCGGCCACGGACCGGCCTTTCAGTCTGACCAGCCGGTCAGCGGTGAGATTCTCTGGCAGGGCTGCAGTGCCAGCCTGCAGGACGTGGATGCAGCGGTGCGAGGCGCACGGGATGCGTTTCCGGCCTGGCGCCGCCGGTCCCTGGCTGATCGGCGTGAGATCATTGAACGGTTTGCCGAGCTGCTGGGCGAGCACAAAGAGATGTTAGCGGCCCAGATCGGCCGGGAGACCGGCAAGCCACTGTGGGAGTCCCGTACCGAAGTGGCCGCGATGATCGGCAAGATCGAAATCTCCGTGAAAGCCTATGAGCAGCGCACCGGTTATTCGGAATCCGACGTGGCCGGCGGGCGCGCCGTATTGCGGCACCGTCCCCACGGGGTGGTGGCGGTATTCGGCCCCTATAATTTCCCCGGCCACCTGCCCAATGGTCATCTGGTTCCGGCCCTGCTGGCGGGTAACACCGCGATCTTCAAACCCAGCGAACTGGCGCCGGGCGTCGCCGAAATGACGATCCGTCTGTGGGAGAAAGCGGGACTGCCCAACGGCGTGCTCAACCTGGTGCAGGGGGCCCGTGATACCGGGGTGGCCCTGGCGGGGCATCCCGGCATTGACGGCCTGTTTTTCACCGGCAGCTCCGCGGTGGGGCATCAGCTTCACCAACAGTTCGGCGGCCAGCCGGAGAAGATCCTGGCCCTTGAAATGGGGGGTAATAACCCGCTGATCGTTCAGGATGTGGCGGATATCGACGGTGCTGTTCACCACACCATTCAGTCGGCCTTCCTGTCGGCGGGGCAGCGCTGCACCTGTGCCCGGCGCCTGCTGGTGCCTCGCGGCGAGAAAGGCGATCGTTTCATTGACCGGCTGGTGCAGGTGGCCGGCAACCTGGCGGTCGGGCGGTTTGACGACGAGCCCCAGCCGTTCATGGGGTCGGTTATTTCCCAGGCGGCCGCCGGCAAGCTGTTGGAGACCCAGGCCAGCATGATCAGTCGCGGTGGCCGCAGCCTGCTGGCTATGCGTCCGGTTGAGGCGGATACCGCGCTGGTATCGCCCGGTATCGTCGATATGACCGGCGTGGAGAGCCAGGACGAAGAGTTTTTCGGGCCGCTCTTGACGGTCTATCGCTACAAGGGCTTTGATGATGCGCTGGCACTGGCCAATGACACCCGTTATGGCCTGTCAGCCGGCATTCTTTCCGATGATCGCAGCCTGTACGAGCGGCTGAGTGAGGAAGTGCGCGCGGGCATCGTGAACTGGAACCGGCCGCTGACCGGCGCCAGCAGCGCTGCGCCGTTCGGCGGAGTTGGCGCCAGCGGCAATCACCGCCCCAGCGCCTATTACGCGGCGGACTACTGCGCCTGGCCCATGGCGTCGCTGGAGGCAGATCACAGCACCGTGCCGGAAACATTGGCACCCGGTCTGACCATGGATCCGCCAAACTGATCAATGAGGCCTGACATGGCAGAGCATGCAATTGAAGCAAATTTCGACGGTCTGGTAGGCCCGACGCACAATTACGCCGGCCTCTCGTGGGGCAATGTGGCTTCCAAATCCAATCTCAATGCCGTCTCCAACCCCCGTCAGGCCGCGCTGCAGGGATTGCAGAAAATGAAGCGGCTGGCGGACCAGGGCTTCGTGCAGGGTGTGTTGCCGCCACACGAGCGCCCCCACATACCCACCCTGAAAGCCCTGGGCTTCCGGGGCTCCGATGCCGACATCCTGGCGGCGGTCGCTGCGAGCAATCCGGTCGTGCTCGCCGCCGTTGCGTCGGCCTCCTGCATGTGGACGGCCAATGCGGCGACGGTTTCCCCCAGCGCGGACACGGCCGATCACCGGGTGCATTTCACGCCGGCGAACCTCAGCGCGAAGTTTCACCGCTCTATTGAACATGTGGTCACCGGCCGGGCGCTTAAATCCATCTTCGCCGACGAGGCCTACTTCGCCCACCATCCCGCCCTGCCGGCGGTCAGTCAGTTTGGCGACGAAGGCGCGGCCAATCACACCCGGCTGTGCAGCCAATACGGGCAGCCCGGGGTGGAACTGTTTGTCTACGGCCAGGCCGCGTTTGACGAAAGTGCTCCGGCCCCGGCCCGATACCCGGCGCGGCAGACCCTGGAGGCTTCACAGGCCATCGCCCGCCTGCACGGGCTGAGCGATGCGCATACTGTCTTCGCCCAGCAGAATCCGGCCGCGATTGATGCCGGGGTGTTTCACAATGATGTGATTGCCGTCGGTAACGGCAACGTGCTGTTCTATCATGAACAGGCGTTCCTCGATGAAGATCGTGTCATAGCCGGTCTGCGCAGCCGCCTGACCGGCACCGAGTTGCACGCTGTTCGCGTGACTGAGACCGAGGTGCCGCTGACCGACGCGGTGGCCTCCTACCTGTTCAACAGTCAGCTTCTGACGCGTCCCGATGGCGGCATGGTGCTGGCGGTTCCCGGGGAGTGTCGGGAAATCAGGTCGGTCAGCCGCTACCTGGATCAGCTCGTTGCGGGTGACAGTCCCATCGATCAGGTGACGGTGTTTGACGTCAAACAGTCGATGCGCAACGGCGGCGGACCTGCTTGCCTGCGTCTGCGGGTGGCATTGACCGATGCCGAGCTGGCGGCCATGGATTCCGCGGTACTGATGACCGACGCATTGTATGAACGCCTTACGACCTGGGTGAATGCGCACTACCGCGATTCACTGACCCAGGCGGATCTGGCGGATCCGATGCTGTTGGATGAGGGCCGCAAGGCGCTGGACGAACTGACCGGCATCCTCGGATTGGGCGCGATCTACGATTTCCAGCGGGGTTAGTGTTTGCCCTGGCGGCGGACCAGCAGGCCGACCCGCTGCCCGACCGGCACGTGCCGGTTGGGGAACACGATGGCCTCCGGCTCTTCGCCCACGTGATAGGCGTGATCGCGATCTTCCCAGATCAGCGTGCCGGGCGGGTATTCCGTAAAGTTGGCAACGTCATCCGGCACGTGGAACTGAAAATCCGCGCCCGTGTTGAGTATTTCCTCGACCACCTCGAACACCGTCACCGGCTCGCCGTGCCGCCCTGCAGTCGGATCAGCCCCCTTCAACAGTTCGCGTAAACTCCGTTCAATGCCCGCAAACCGGTTCAGGTCGTTTTCACCGAACGGTTTGACCTGCCCCAGTTCGATGGTCAGGCTTTCAGCCCCCAATGACGTCGACGAGAACGACGAGAAGGTGGTGCCGGCCTTGTGCTGTAACAACAGGGTATGCACGTCCGAGGCGGCCAGAAAGTCGCGCCCGGCCGGGGGGAATTGGCGGCCAGCCACGTACGGGTAGAGCGCAAACTTCTCCCGTTTTGAGGGTCGGATCGCTGTGTGCAGATCGTAGTGAACCAGCGTTGAAACCGCTGCGGCGAAACGCCGGCAGGCGGCTTCCAGTTCGGCCGCGCGATCCGCCTCCGGGCTGCCGTTGTAGGGCGCTTTCAGATGCGCGCCCTGGAACAGACGGTTGAGGTTGAAATCGACGAAGCGGGTGCCGGCGATCATCGCCGGCGGGTTGCCCAGGATCAGCAGCGCAGGACGCTTGAGAACCCATTGGCCACGGAGTAATTCAGTGACCAGCTGGTTCAGTACTTCGATGGGCGCGGTTTCGTTGCCGTGGACCCCGGCTGACACAATCAGACCGGAGTCGGCAGGGGCGCCAGCCGGAGTGAGATGCAGTATCCCGGTGCCGGTGAGCCTGATGCTGGCACCGTCCGACAATTCGACCGAGCGTACTTCAGGCAAGGTCACCGGGTGGGCGAGGGTGAACGCGAGCCAGTCCGGCTG
>JAWVWU010000311.1:0-3828 GCA_033723595.1 Marinobacter sp.
AGCTTGCCGGCTTCCACCTTGGAGATATCGAGAATGTCGTTGAGCAGTTCCAGCAGGCTCTGACCGGCGGTCAGGGCAATCTGCAGGCGGTTGCGCTGATCGGGTCGCAGCTCGCCCTCAAGACTCAGGCTCAACATGCCCAGCACCCCGTTCAATGGCGTGCGAATTTCGTGACTCATGTTGGCCAGGAAGCTGGCCCGGGCGTGAGCTCGTCGGACCGCATCTTCCTTGGCGCGAATCAGGGCCCGGTTGCCGCTCTGAAGCGCCTCGTTCTTGTCGGAAATCTCCCGGGTGCGTGCCTCGACTTCCCGCTCGAGCTGGGACGAATAGTTTTTCATGGTGGCCTCAGCGGCCCGCAACTGGTTCAGGCTGGAGTCGATGGTGTCCAGGTGTTGATTGATAATCTCCACCATCGTGCCGATTTCGTCTTCTTCGTGAGACGGCGGTATCGGTAGTCGGGCTTTTTCCGGCGTTTTGGGCTCCACCTCGCCCAGTGCCGCAATCACCCGGAGCATGGGTTTGGTGAGCACAAAATAGAAAACGAAGAGCAGCATGATGGACAGCACCAGGCTTTTGAGAAACCCGCTCAGAAGGGTGTAGCCCGCGCGATTCAGAAATTCGTTGCCGTAATGGTAGGTATCAATGGTGATGGCCAGTTCACCCAGGGGCACTTCCGCCAATTGCGGCACCTGAAGATGGTCCGAGTAGGAACGACTGGAACCGAACAGCAGGTCACTGAGCCAGCGATAGTCCGAATCCGCGCTGCTCTTGCTGGAGGCTGCCAGAATGCGGTTCTCCGGGTCGACAATCCGGGCATCAACGATGGCCGGATGCTTGAGCAGTCCGTCCAGAAGTTCTTCCGCGAGACGTGTATCGATGTTGTAGGCGATCTGGGACGCCGGGCTGTGGCTGATCTCGATCAACGCCTGGATTTCGCCGTCCATCGCCTGCCGGGCATGGAAGTAGTCAAGCGTGACCTGAACCATGTTGAGGATAAAACCGAGCAACATGGCCAGCAGGACGGTATCCCGGGTCAGTCTGAACGATAAGCGTTTGCGGAAAGCGGATTTCAAAGCGTGAGCGTCCCTGTTTTAACCGGATCAGTGCAGGCAGGCCGGTCTTCATAGTGCCTGTCTGCCGGTACTGATCCCTGTTCCGTTCTGGTTTGTCAGCGTCCCTGAATCACTGTGTCGTTACCCGACGGGGCGTAACGCGACACCGGTCTCGCCAGTCTGCTCGCGGCCATGCCGGCAGGCGGACGAGCCCCGTCGTTCGGTCAGTCATCGTAATCGGCCTTCTTCTTCCAGGGTTCGTCGTGAAGAAAACTGTCCCATTCTTTGTCCAGCTTGTGCTGTTTTTCGACGGCCTCGGTCGTGCCGGCTGCACCTTCGACCAGCAGAGCTTCCAGTTCCTTGATTCTGATACGGAAGCTTTTTACCGATTTGATGGCCAACGGGTTGTCCCGGGACTTGCCCATTTCGGTACTGGCGAGGTGGTAGGCATGGATCGCTTTGCGGATTTCGTTCTGGCGAATCAGGTCACGAGCCTGGAAGACGTGCATATCGGCATGAGTCTTGTGAATCAGAAACAACACATACTTGAGGTTTTTCTTGGCCCTTGCCTGATCAATCCTGCCGGTTTTGTGCAGCGCCTCGATCATTTTGAAAAGACTTTGCAGCAGCTCTTTGATATAGGACGATTTTTCAGCAGAGTCGACTTTTTGCGGCGTGCGCTGATCGGTGCCATCGACAACCTGCTGTTTGAGCGTGGCGATGTCGCTTTTCCAGCGATCGACCGGCAGATTGGAATTGAGCGCGCCAAGATCCCGGCAGATTTCCTCTATCCGTGTCACCAGTATCAGTTTCAGTTCCTGATTGAGGTACTGGCCCGGAATCTCATTCAACATCCGGTTCGTCCGGTTGTAACTGTCTTCCAGAGCGGTAATGCGACGTGCCCGCTCGATTCGGGCGCGTTCTCGCATCTGGCTGACGACGATCAGCGATATCGAAACCAGCACGATGACCGCAAAGAAAATGACAATGGTCGTGGTGTTCATACAGTCTGCCGCTAACTCGACTCTTGTGGAAACGCCCGAACAAGCCGGGAGTCGCTCAAAACTTGCCAAATTTCATGAAGATTAGCAGATAAACTTCAGGTTATCTGTTGTCCGGTTGTTACAGCGTACCCGGGCTCACAGCCATGGATTCGCGCCGGTGTCGCGGCGTATTGCCCGCCATGATTCAGTTTATATCATCAAGCCTTGTTGATACCCTAGCGAACTACTATAGATACCATGAATAATCGGCTCGCTGGCTGCTGTTCAGCCGCTTCCAGTCATCCGGCACCTAAAAGGACAAGCACATGGACATATCGCGGGTCGACCTGAATTTGCTGGTGTATCTGGATGTGCTGCTGCGGGAAAAAAACGTCACCAAGTCGGCCAACCACCTCGGCATTACCCAGCCGGCGATGAGCAACGGATTGCGACGACTCAGGGATCTGTTCGGAGATCCGTTGCTCATACGGACCAGCGAGGGTATGACGCCCACCGAGCGGGCGACCGAACTACAGCCGCTGGTGCGCAGCATACTGGCCGATATCGAGCAGGCGGTGCAGGAGAAAACACCCTTCGCGGCAACCGACAGCCAGCGGGTGTTCCGGATCATGGCCAGTGACTACGCGGAATCCTGTCTGATGCCGCGGGTGTTGCGACGTATCCGGCAGGAAGCCCCCCGGGTGACGCTTGATGTACTGACCCCCAGCGACGTCAGCTTTCTTGACGTCGAGCAGGGACGTCTGGACATGGCCATCAACCGCTTCGACAAGATCCCGCAGTCCTTCCATCAGAAAACACTCTGGACCGAGTATTTCGCCTGTCTGATGAACGCCCGCAATCCGATTCTGCGTGAACCGTTCACGCTGGACAGCTACCTTGATGCCAGTCACATCTGGGTCAGCAAGACCGGATTTGGCGTGGGCGTGGGCGTCAACCCGAAAGACGTCCAGCGCCTTGGATGGGTCGATGAAGCGCTGTCCCTGATGGGCCGGAAGCGCCAGATCTCGGTGTTTACCCGTCACTACCAGGTAGCCATGTTGCTGGCTGAGCAACACGATCTGATTGCCACGCTCCCCAGCCGGGCGGCCTGGTTGCAGCGGGATAATCCGGGGCTGGTTGTGAAAGTACCGCCGTTTGATATTCCGCCATTCGAGCTCAAGATGGCCTGGAGCCCGTTACTTCAGCATAACGCTGATCATCAATGGCTCAGGCGACTGATCGTGGAGGTGGCGGAGGAAGTGGATGCGGAATTCGCGCCGTTCGGCAGCCAGTTTGAGGCACTGGACGGGCAGGGCGCGGCCCATCCGGCGCTCTGATTGGTCGCGACGGGCGTTGCCGGCCATGACAGATCAGAGCGGCAGTTCCCGCAGCTCGAGGGATTGTCTGCCGGCCTCCCACATGCGCTGGAAGTTTTCCCGTAACCGTTTGCTGTGCCCCGGGTCAGAGAATCGGGCAAAGCCATCGGGCTTGTCGAACTGGTGTCGGTAAACGATCGCATCACGGTCTGCGAGCATGAAGGCCTGGGTTTCCGCGGGGTAATCCGGATTAATCAGGCGCAACTCGATTTTACTGGGCAATCGCCGCATCAGCTCCACCAACTGATGGCGGCGTTGCACCAGGGGCCGCTCATCGTGGATCAACAGGCGAACCTCGCTGAGCCGGTGCCTGCGGGCGACTGCCGAGATGATCTCGCGTAAACGAAACCGGTCATAGCGGTCGTGGTCCAGAAACTGGTCGTAGATCCACAGGCTCTGGCGGGCCTGGCTGGCCAG
>JAWVWU010000312.1:0-3823 GCA_033723595.1 Marinobacter sp.
CCGGCCTACGAAGCCGATACCGAGACGACCGGTACCAACCCGAACCAAAGGTCCTGACATTACGATGCGTCGCATACTGATTGTAGAAGACGAGGAGATCATCCGTTCCGCTCTGCGCAAATTGCTGCAGCACGCCGGCTATGACGTGTCTGATGCGGGGTCGGTGGATGCCGCGGAACGTCAGTTTGATCTCCAGCAGTTTGACCTGATCATCTCCGATCTGCGGCTACCCGGGGCCCCCGGAACGGAACTGATCAACCGGGCACCGGGAACCCCGGTGCTGATCATGACCAGTTATGCCAGCCTGCGCTCCGCCGTCGATTCGATGAAACTCGGCGCCGTGGAATACATCGCCAAACCGTTCGATCACGATGAAATGCTGGCCGCAGTCGAAACCATCCTCACCCAGAATGCGGCGCAGAAAGACAGCCCGGCCGGCGACAACGGGGAACCCGCCGACCTGTCCGGCGATCCGGCCAACATCATGTTTGGCCAGTGCGACGCCATGCAGCACGTGTTCACCCTGATTCGCAAAGTCGCGCCCACCGAGACGACCGTTCTGGTTCAGGGCGAGTCAGGCACGGGCAAGGAACTGGCAGCCCGGGCGCTGCACCTGATGAGTCCGCGTGCCCGCAATCCGCTGATCTCGGTCAACTGCGCAGCGATTCCGGAGAGCCTGATCGAATCGGAACTGTTCGGGCATGAGAAGGGCTCGTTCACCGGCGCCGTTTCCGCGCGCACGGGCCTGATTGAAGCCGCCGACGGCGGCAGCCTGTTCCTCGACGAAATCGGCGAACTGCCGGCGGAAGCCCAGGCTCGACTTCTGCGTGTGCTGCAGGAAGGTGAAATCCGCAAAGTGGGCTCGACACAGAGCCGCAAAGTGAACGTTCGCATGATTGCGGCCACCCACCGGAATCTCAAGGCCATGACCCGGACCGGTGAGTTCCGTGAGGATCTCTACTACCGCCTGAACGTCATGCAGATTCGCATTCCGCCGCTGCGGGAACGGGACGCTGACATACTGGGACTGGCACGCCGGTTCCTCGAGCGACAAAGCAAAAACATGGGCAAGCCCGGCCTGAAACTGAGTCCGGAATCCATGCAGGCGCTCAAACGCCATCGCTGGCCAGGTAATGTCCGGGAGCTCGAAAACGCCATCGAGCGGGCGACCATCCTCGCGGACGACGACGTCATTTCCCCGTCGCTGCTCGATCTGGACAGTAACGGCGGCGACATCAATATCCCGGAAGGCCTGGTCGAAGGGGGTAACCAGCCGACCCAGATGCACGACAACGACACCGGCAGCGACCTGTCCCTCGAGGACTATTTCCAGCATTTCGTGCTGGAGAACCAGGACCGGATGAGCGAAACAGAGCTGGCCCAGAAGCTCGGTATCAGTCGGAAGTCGCTCTGGGAGCGCCGCCAGCGCCTGGGCATCCCGCGCAAGAAATCCTCGGGCGGCTGAACTCGCCTCACGCCGCCCGCGGCCGGATTCTGGCCACCGCCCCTCAAACAATGAACCCCGCATCAACTGTTACCCGGTGTTACCTCAAGGAACACACCCCGCATAAGAATTGAGACCTGGGTAACACTTTGATCTAAAAACCCGTTACCGCTCCGGGTTAAATTTAATTAAGCGACTGTTAATAAAGAATTTTTAAAAGCTGGCACAGGCAGTGCACTCTATAGGGCGCACAACAACAAAAACAATGTGGCAACGCAGCGACAAAACAAAAACAAAAAGCTGCAGGTAAACGTTCAGCAACAAGAACAATAATAGAACGAGAGCGAACTGAGTGTTTTGGGTGCTGAGCTTTTTAGGGGTGCCTTGGCGAGTGCGAGTTGTAGATGTAGAGAAGAATCGTCTTCCAGACGCCGCTATATTTACTCGATCTTGCGCTTGTTGATTACCACTCTCTGTATTCAAAGCGTTCCGCTTGCGTGATTCACCTCGCTAAGAGGTACAAAAGGGCGTTGACCCTGGTAACAACAAAAACAATGCAGATCGTCTACTATTCTAGGGCGGGTTCGTGAAAACGGATCCGCCTTTTGATTTTCTGGCCCACCATAACCCGTCATCCAGACGGCGCTCATGCCCCCGACAGTTCCCGATTGGCGTTCGACGAACACCCGCCACACGGTCGTGGCATGTGCAAACCGCGTTCAAACCGTTAAACTCTCTCTTTTTCCCCATCTCAGATACGGATTCATGCTGAAAAAACTGATGTCATTCATGCCCGGCCGCGGCAAGAAAACAGCCCCCACCTATACCCGAGAGGTCATTCCCCGCGATCAACACACGGTCTCTCGTTCGATTATCAGCGAGCCTGCAAAAAAGGTACTTAACCGTCTCAACAATGCGGGTTTCGAGGCGTATCTGGTGGGTGGTGGCGTCCGTGACATTCTCATTGGTGAGCGCCCCAAGGACTTTGATATCGCCACCAATGCGACCCCGGAAGAGGTACATGACCTGTTCCGCAACTCGCGTCTGATCGGCCGCCGTTTCCGTATCGTTCACGTGCTCTTTGGCCGGGAGGTCATCGAGGTGACCACCTTCCGGGGCAACGCTGCCAGCGCCGACGATGACGACGACGATGACCGCCGGACCAGCGAGCACGGTCTGCTGCTCAGGGATAATGTCTACGGTTCGATGGAAGAGGATGCGCTGCGTCGCGACTTCACCGTCAACGCGCTCTACTACTGCATCCGTGATTTCACGGTGATCGATTTCGCGCGCGGCATCGACGACCTTCACAACCGCCAGCTTCGACTGATCGGTGATCCGGAGACCCGATACCGGGAAGACCCGGTAAGAATGCTGCGCGCTGTCCGGTTCGCCGCCAAACTGGACTTTGACATTGCCCCCGACACCGAGGCTCCGATTGCCGAACTGGCGCCTCTGCTGACGCATATTCCGCCGGCCCGTCTGTTCGAGGAAGTTCTGAAACTGTTCTCAGCCGGCTATGGTGAGGCAACATACGACCGGCTGCGTCGCTACGATCTGCTCGCCCCGCTGTTCCCTGAAACCGCTCGCGCGCTGGACGCTGGCGAACCTGATCAGTTGATTCGCCAGGCCCTGCAGAACACCGATCGGCGCATCCAGCAAGGCAAGTCCGTCACGCCCTACTTCCTGTATGCCGCTATGCTCTGGCCTGCCCTGCAGGCCGAATGGCGCAAGCGCCAGGACGACGGCGAGGCCATCCAGCCCGCGCTGCACCAGGCCATCGCCAAGGTTATCGGCCGGCAAGTCCAGGCGACTGCCATCCCCAAGCGTTTTTCCGGGCCGATGAAAGAAATCTGGGAATTGCAGATGCGCCTGCCCCGTCGCAACGGCAAACGGGCGTACCAGACCATGGACCACCCCCGATTTCGGGCGGCGTATGATTTTCTGCTGGTCCGGGAGTCCGCCGGCGAGATCGAACCCGGTCTGGGCCAATGGTGGACAGAGTTTCAGGACGCCGATGAGCGGGAACGTGAAAAGATGCTCAGCCAACTGGGCAGTGACGGCCCGCGCAAACGCCGGCGTCGCCGCAAGCCCGCCAACCGGGACTGAGCCATGACCCGGGTGATGGCCTACGTCGGACTCGGCAGCAACCTGGCCGATCCGTTGAGCCAGTTGGCGAGCGCGGTCGTCGAACTGACCCGCGTACCGGCGACCATCCTGGTTGCCCAGTCGCCGTTCTACCGCAGCCGGCCGGTCGGGCCACAGGATCAACCGGACTTCATCAACGGCGCCGTCTGCCTGCAGACCGGGCTCAATGCCCACCAGCTGCTGGATGAGCTCCAGGCCATTGAACAGCGTCATCAGCGACGTCGGGATCAG
>JAWVWU010000313.1:0-3823 GCA_033723595.1 Marinobacter sp.
CTCCGGCAGTCTGGTCGAGATGTGGATCACGCTGTTCCTGTTCTTTATGGGGTTCAATCTGCTCGAAGCAAGCCTGCCGTCTCTGATCAGCAAAGAATGCCGGGCCGGCAGCAAGGGAACCGCGATGGGGGCCTACTCGACCTCCCAGTTCATGGGCGCGTTCCTGGGAGGATCTGTCGGCGGGCTGCTGCTGGAACATGCCGGTATCACTGGTGTGCTTGCACTGATGGCGGTGGTGTTGTGCTGCTGGTTGGGTGTTGCCCTGACCATGCCGGCGCCGAGCCATACGTCCAGCTTCGTGATACAGTTGCGCAATGCTGCCCGATCGAATGCGCGCGCAGTTGACCAGACGTTGCGGGAACTGCCCGGCGTCGAGGACGTGGTGATTCTTGAGGGGGCCGACACCGCCTACCTGAAAGTGGATCGCCAGCTCTTCGATGAGGACAAACTGGCGGAATTCCCGTTTGTGCAGCCAGCGTCTGCGACCTAGTAAACCTGTTTCAAAGGCCGGCGACGGAGTGCTGGCGTTAACACATTATCGCGGTGCCTGGCGTTCCACGGGCCTGACTCGGGCTGCGCCAGCATCGACGCGAATTGATAGGAGCGAATCATGGCACGTGGCGTAAACAAGGTTATCCTGATCGGCAACCTCGGTCAGGACCCGGAGACTCGTTACACCCCCAACGGCAATGCGGTGGTGAATCTGAACCTGGCGACGGATGAAAGCTACAAAGATCGCCAGACCGGCCAGATGGTGCCAAAAACCGAATGGCACCGGATTGTCATGTTTGGAAAAATTGCAGAGGTAGCGGGTCAGTATCTGCGCAAGGGCTCCAAAGTCTACATTGAAGGCAAGCTCCAGACTCGCAAATGGCAGGGTCAGGACGGACAGGACCGGTACACCACTGAGGTCGTTGTCGACATCAACGGACAGATGCAGATGCTCGACAGCCGTGGCGCCGGCGATGGCAATAACATGAATCAGGGTGCGCCGGCGGGTCGACCGCAACAGCCCGCGCCGGCACAGGGCAGTCAGGGCGGCGGTTACAGTCAGCCCTCGCAGGGTCAGGGTCAGGGCGCCATGCCCGAGCCAGTCGATGACTTCGACGATGACATTCCGTTCTAGATCCGTTTATTTGCCGCAATAAACGTTCTCTGTCCGGGCCTGACAGGGCCCGGGCAATACGCTCCCTCCTCCGTTCGCTCGTCTTTTCTGCCGTGTGCGGCGGCATAATTTGCAAATATCCGTCAAATTAGATCAATATCTGAACTTTACGCCGGTTTTTTAAACTATGATTCATCCCGCCAGGCATCCAATTTCAGAGGTTGTTGCGTCGCTGTGTTAAATGTCAAACGTTGGTTCAAACGGAAAATCCGGTCCAGCACGGTGTGCCTTGAGGTCCGGGCGGACGGCATCGCCTGGGCTGCAAGTGGAGGATCGGGCGCCTTCGCCTGTGGGTTCGTGGACTGTTCACCGGCCAAACGTGCAGGAGCGCTTAGCCAGCTGGTCAGCGATCAGGGTTGGCAGGGGTGTCCGGCCACCCTGGTGTTGCCTCTGGATCAGTACGGCGTTTTCCAGCTTGAGCGACCGGACGGGGTAAGCGACGCAGAGCTTCCC
Source organism: Marinobacter sp. (assembly GCA_033723595.1). Lineage (GTDB taxonomy): Bacteria > Pseudomonadota > Gammaproteobacteria > Pseudomonadales > Oleiphilaceae > Marinobacter. Next base: position 1,619 of record JAWVWU010000313.1, read on the forward strand.
GATGCCCTGCGCTGGAAGCTCAGGGATCTGCTTGATTACAGTCCCTCCGATGCAGTCTGCGATGTGTTTCCCTATCCGTCGGACGCATCGCGGGGCAGCGGCGATCAGGTGAACGTCGTGGCGGCCCGAAAATCCACTGCGTGCGAGCTTGTCAGACTGGTGGACGACGCCGGGCTGGCTCTCGAACGGATTGACATTGCCGAGCTGGCACTTCGGAACTTTGCCAGCGTGCTCGATCCGAAAGGGTACGGTGTTGCGCTTATCCACATGCGTGACAGTTACGGCCAGATGATTATTTGCAAAGGCTCTGTGCTCTATCTTTCCCGGCGACTCGATGTGACTGCGGCTGATCTGCGTGATGCCACACTGCAGGAAAACGCTGTGCAGTCCCTGGCTCTGGAAATCCAGCGCTCGCTCGATTACTTCGAAAGCCAACTAGGCCAGATTCCTCCACGGATCATTCAGCTGGTCGCGCGGGATTCGGTTTTGCCGTTGACATCGATGTTGTCCGGATACGTGGCGACCCCGATCTCATCGATTGACTGGGCCGCGCAAGGGCTTTCAGCCCCGCTCGACAGCCGATGCCTTGCCGCCTGGAGTGCGGGCCAGCCTGTTGTCGAAGGAGAGGCCCGATGATCCAGCAGGTCAATCTTTATACTGACGAACTCAAACCCCGTCGGGAACCGGTGCAGGCCGTTACCGCAGTCCTGGTGATCGCCGTCGCGTTCGGTCTGGTCTGTGTGGCGGCAATCTACACGCGACTGAACCAGGCACATCTTCAGCAGCAACTGGCGGATGTAACAGCCGTGAATCAGGGGCTGAACGATCAGGTCGACCGGATGGCCGAAACGATCAAAACCCAGCAGGTGGATCCGCGGATGGTTCAGGATTTGTCGGGTGTGACGGCGAACATAGAGCGTCGCAAGCGATTACTGATGGAAGTGGAAAAGCTGGTCGGTAACAGCCAGCGGGGATTTTCACCGTTCATGACCGCGCTCGCGCGCCAGGCCCCGGACGGACTGTGGCTCACCGGGTTTGGCATCGATTTGAATCAGGATCAGGTGCAGATATCCGGCAGCACCCGGACTGCGTCCAAGGTTCCGCTTTATTTGCAACACCTGGGTGACGAGCCCGCGTTCAGTGGCCGGTCGTTTGGCCATCTGAATCTTCGGCGGGATGAGTCCGAGGCCTGGCTTGATTTCACGGTGGCGACCCGTCAGCCGTCGGAGAAGGGATCATGAGCTGGCAACCTGACTGGCTGGAAAAGGGAACCCGGTGGTTCGATGATCGACCGGTGCGGGAGCGTATCCTGATGCTTTCTGCTGCCGTTTGCCTGGTGCTTCTGGCGGGTTGGCAGTTTGCGGTTGCTCCTGTTCTGCGAGTCAATGACAGTCTCTCCGGACAGCTTGTCCAGGCCCGGCAGCAAACCCGTGATTGGCAGGCACAGCAGGCACAGCTGGCGGATAAACTGCGGGAGGATCCCAATGCCGAGCTGAAGGCGCAGTTGCAATCGCGACGCCAGCGCCTGGCGGAACTGGACCGTCAGCTGCAGCGGGCTACCGACCGGTTGATTGAGCCAAAGGCCATGGTCGATCTGTTGAAGAGTCTGTTGTCCGCCCAGAAAAACCTGAGTCTGGTCAAGCTCGAGTTGCTGGCGCCGATACCGGTCTACAGCGAAAAAGAGAGTGACAGCAAGGCGTCAAACGGGTCGGACAAGTCTGCGCGCAAGCCGTTACTGTATGCCCATGATGTGGTTCTGACTACCGAAGGCGGATATCTGGAGCTGCTGGCTTATCTGAAACGCCTTGAGGACCTGGATCAACGACTGGGCTGGCGTGACCTGACCTATCAGGTTGAGACCTTTCCCAAGGGCCAGGCTACGATCCGGGTCCGGACGCTGAGTCTGGACAAAGCATGGTTGGGAGTTTGACGGCATGAGACTGGGTTTGGTTTTTCCGGGAATGGTCCTGATGGCATTAAGCGCTGCGCCGGTTTGGGCGCTGAATGATCCGACGCGTCCACCCACCCCGGTGACGCATGAGGCAGTGGCCGAATCCGGACCGGCGTTTTCACTGGATTCAATAATGCTCGGTCCGGCCCGAAAGATCGCCGTGATTGATGGGGTCGCACGGCGCCAGGGCGAAGTGTTCGGTGACGGCGTGAAGCTGCTTCATGTTTATCCGGACCGTGTGCAACTGCGGGTGA
>JAWVWU010000314.1:0-3785 GCA_033723595.1 Marinobacter sp.
ACTAGGATTCCCCGCGCGGCCCGTCAGTATCGTGCTTGTCCAGGAAACGGCGACATAACGCAGCAAAGGTGTCTGCCTTCTCGGCGTGCAACCAGTGACCGGTCCCCTCAATGACCTTGAGCTCGGCGTTCGGAAACAACGCCCGGATGCTGTCTTCATGTTTGGTCTGGATATAGGCTGAATCGGCACCCTTGATGAACAGCACCGGGCCTTCATAGGGCCCCTTCGCCGGCGGCGCTTTTGCCAGATTGCCATAACAGGCGCTGATCACCGGCAGATTGAGCCGCCAGCGGTACATCGCTTCCCCGCTGGCCTCGGCCTCGGGCACCCTCTCCAGATTTTTCAGCAGAAACTGGCGAACGGCCTCTATCTCGACGTGAGGCTTGAGCGCTTCATCCGCGTCGCGCCGGCTCCTGATACGGCTGAAGTCGATCGCCAGCATGCCGTCGAGAATGGCATCGTGCCTTGGCTTGTAATCCACCGGTGCAATGTCGGCAACGATGACATGGCTTACGCGCCCGGGATGGGCCAGTGCAACCTGCATGGCCACCTTGCCGCCCATGGAATGCCCCAGCAGGGCGACACGATCAAGGCCCTGGTCGTCCAGGTAGGCCACAACATCCTCGGCCATGGCCGCATAATCCATTTCATCGGTATGGGGAGAGCGTCCATGATTGCGCTGATCGAGCGCGTGAATCTGCCACCGGTCCTGCAACCGCTGGGCCACACCACCCAGGTTTTCCAGCGAGCCAAACAGGCCGTGCAAAAGAACCAGCGGATCGCCTTCGCCACTAATGCGGTGGTGCAGTGCTACCGTCATGTCTACCTCCTCATCGAAATAACAGCCAGACCCGCAGTTCAGACAGGGCCGTCGAATTGAGAAGATACGATACCTGATGCTCGCCGGCCAGTGTCTGGATATGATCGGCCAGCCCCGCCAAATCATCAGTCTGGGGATTGACGGTGGCCTGCCCCGATACATAGCCCCACATATGCTGCAGCGCGTTTCGAATGCCTCCGGGCGACGGTGCTACACGCGTGGCACTGATCATGCTCGCCCAGAGCATCTCCATGGGCACCGAGCGCGACGCCACACGATGGCCAAAGTTCTGATAGGCACGGGTGTTGCGCGCCAGCACGCTGTATTTGTAGGTTGCCCAGAGCTCATGATCGTTGCGGGGCACACGAATACGGCCGGGCTTGCCATCACCTGCGCGGTCGCGAATGACCCCGAGCTGAGCGACCAGTGACCGGGGATCAAGGGCCGGCCAGAGCAACGATTCGGAAGTGATCGCCACATAGCCGGGGACCGCTTTGCCGCGCAGGACCATTTCCGCCATCAACTGATTGAGACGCAGCGCCAGCGCATCTTCATGACCCTGCCACAAAACCGGCATCCGACCGTTTATGCCGACGCTCCGGTCCTGGCTGACCAGCCCCACCATCAGCCGCATCTGTTCAGCCAGCAGCTCATCATCGAGAAGGCCCGCGTCAACGTCAAAAAAAGTCGTAATGGGAAGCACGTCAAAATTCCTCGGGTCAAGCTCAACGTTTTTATCGGTAACCCTGCCCTAATGCCGGCAGGCGAGTTACATTACCACTGAATGGTTGACGGTACTTGCCGGGACCCCGGCAACGGCACGTGTGTCACACATCGCAACCTGACTACCCGTTATCGATCCGAACAAGGAAACCCGTCGTTCATGTCTGAGAAGCACCCCAAGGAGCGTCGTCAGCTCCGCCGGTTACCTGCCGCCGAACTCAACGTATCCTGGCGTCCCCGTAAAGGCCTGTTTCAACGATACAGGCCGGCCGAAGGCCTGGATTTCACGCGCAACGGGCTATCCCTGAGAGTCAACCCTGAGGATACACTGGCGCCTGGCGATACCGTGGAAATGGCGCTGGAACTGATCATGGAAGCCGGCACCCTGAATGTGGACCGCGTGGTTGCCGTTGTCCATAACGTGCGGGATCAGCCCGGCAGCAGCCCGTTGTATGGGGTGGGGTTTGATTTCGAGGCCAATCGACTGATGAAATCCGAGCAGATGGTGGCACAGCTGGGGCGGATCGAGGGCATACTCGAACGGAGTGAGAAACTGAAACTGAAGATTCAGCCGCTGTCCGACATCGAGACGTTACAGGAGAGCCTGGACAACAGTTGATAACACAGCCTGGACAGCCGCGGCACCCGCCCCGTATCGTTTGCAGCACCACAGCCGGGAGTTATGACCATGCCGGATCTGTCGTTTATCGCGATTGCCCTGGCCATTATTTACAGCATCTCCCTGGTGCTGATCTATCGCATTCTGCTGACCTATCGTACGGCACAGGGCGCCATTGCCTGGATCATTGCGCTGTTGAGTCTGCCGTATCTGGCTATCCCCCTGTTCGCTTTTTTTGGGCGTAACCGCTTTGCCGGTTACGTGCACGCGCGTCGGGTGGGAGACCAGAGCCTGAGCTACCTGGCCAGCCAACTCGAGCAGGAAATCGGTTCACGCCACCGGCCCGGTCGGGACGCCCACCGAGATGAATTGCAGGTGCTCAGCAACCTGGCGAACCAGCCCTTTACCGAAAACAACCAGTGCACCCTGCTCAAGGACGGCGCCAGCACGTTCGATGCGCTGTTCGAGGCGATGGAAGACGCCCGGAACTATATCCTGATGGAGTTCTACCTGGTGCGCTCTGACCGTGTCGGGCAGCGCATCAAGGCAATACTCAAGCGCAAACTCGCCCAGGGCGTGAAGGTTTATTTCCTCTACGACGACATTGGCAGTGTCTGGCTTCCCCGTCGCTACCTGGCCGAGCTCAGCCGCGCGGGCGCCCACGTGGCATCGTTTGGCGACGGCGACTATCGAAGGCGCCGCCTGCAACTGAATTTCCGCAATCATCGCAAAATCCTCATTTGCGATGGTGAAACCGGTTTTGTGGGTGGTCTCAACCTCGGCGATGAATACCTCGGGACTACCATGGACCAGAGCCTGTGGCGCGACACCCACTGCCGATTGCGAGGCCCTGCGGTGCTGGGCCTGCAACTGGCCTGGCTGGAGGACTGGCAATGGGCCAGCAACGTCAAGGTTGAACTGAGTTGGTCTCCGGTCGCCCAGGCAACCGGAGACCAGGAAGTGCTGGTACTGCCATCCGGCCCCGCCGATCCGTTTGAAACCTGCACCTTGTTTTTCCTCAACTGCATCAACAATGCCCGTAGCCGGCTCTGGATCGCCTCGCCGTATTTCGTGCCTGATGTCCAGATCGTTAACGCCCTGCAGCTGGCGGCCCTGCGGGGGGTAGACGTGAAAATCCTGATTCCGGAGAAATCGGACAACCTGTTTATCCGGCTGGCCACCTATTCCTATCTGGTTCAGGCCTGCGGCGCCGGCATCGGCGTCTACCAGTACAAACCGGGCTTCATGCATCAGAAAGTAATCCTGGTAGACGATCGTTACGCCGCGGTGGGCACGGCAAACCTGGACAACCGCTCCATGCGCCTCAATTTCGAGATTACCGCCCTGTCCACGGGCGCGGATTTTGTGGCGGATGTCAGTCAGATGCTGACCGACGACCTCAAAGCCTGCCGCCGCATGACACCGGCCGATTACCAGCAACGATCCCGGTTGTTCCGCCTTGCCTGTCGCGGTGCCAGGCTGATGGCGCCGGTACTGTAAGGATTTTCCGCCATGGGAGATTGTGAGACGATAGGCGAACTTTTGACCCAGCATTTGCCACCGGAACCGGCTCATGACCACCTTTAAGCCCCACGAAACCCTGACCGAGCAGGTCGCTCGCCA
>JAWVWU010000315.1:0-3742 GCA_033723595.1 Marinobacter sp.
CTGAAGCGTCAGTACCGTGAACAACACCAGAATCGACGCAAGGCAGGCAATAAAGAGTAGCTGAACGGGCGACAGGGACCGCAGAGAGAGCTTGAATGCGGTCGCCACCGTCGACCAGAGCAGCACCGCTCCCAGCCCGAAAAGCATGGCCTGACGTTGATTTTTCACACAGCCCTCCTCGATCGATAGCGGCGATGGCGATTCAGCAGGGTGGCAGACTAATCCAAGACAGCGGTGCTGACCACCGTAACCATGCCCCATCGACAAAAAACCCCGCCGGGGCGGGGTTTTGAGACCTGCAGACCTCCGCTAGCCACCCATCAACCCGGGCAGGAACAGAGCAATCTGCGGGAACACAATCAACAGCACTGTCGACAGCAGCAACAGCACGATGAACGGTGGCGTGCCACGAATAACGTCCAGATAGGGCCGCCTGAAGATCGCCACGGCGGTAAAGATGTCGCAGCCAAAGGGCGGGGTCGCCGAGCCGATCGCCGCCTGCAACGTGACCAGAGTACCCACCAGCACCGGATCAATGCTGGCCGCTTCAACGGCCGGTGCGAAAATCGGCGTCAGGATCAGGATGACCACGATCGGATCAACGAACATGCAGCCCACAAAGTAGGACACGGAGATCAACGCCAGAATCAGGTAAGGACTTCCTGCCGCATTGGCAACCACATCCCCGAGCAGCAGGTCGGGCAATTTGGCGAATGACACCACCCATGAAAAGGCAGTCCCGGCGGCCACCAGAATGAATACGACGGCCGTGATCAACCCGGTTGAGAGCGCGATGGATGGCATATCACTGAGTTTGACCTGGCGGAACAGCACCATTTCAAGAAACAGCGCGTAGGCAACGGACATGGAGGCCGCCTCACTCGGACTGAACAGTCCCGAGTAGATGCCACCGATGATAATGACCGGAAAGCCCATCGGCAGTATCGCCTTTTTCACCGCATTTTTGCGTTCTTCATGACTCGCTTTCGGCAGTACCGGAATGCCCAGCTTGATGGACTTGAAATAGCAGTACACGGAGAACAGCACCAGAATCATCAGGCCCGGACCGATACCGGCAATGAACAGGTCGCCAACGGAGGTACCTGACACCACACCGTAGATGATCATGCCAATCGAGGGCGGAATCAGCAGCGCGATATCGCTGGCATTGATAATCAGCGCCATCGCAAAGGTGTCGGTGTAGCCGGCCTGAATCAGGCGGGGACGCAGCGGCTGACCAATAGCCACCACGGTGGCCTGGGTCGAACCGGACACGGCACCGAACAGGGTGCAGGACACCGCCGTCGTCATTGGCAGCCCGCCACGCAGGTGCCCCACAAATTTGGACACCAGGTCCAGCAGACGGTCAGCGGTGTGGCCTTTTATCATGATATCGGCCGCCAATATGAACATCGGCACAGCCACCAGGACACTTTGCGACACCCCGCCGATCATCTGTTGGATGATGACCGGTCCATGCATGAAGGGGAACTGAGAAAACAACAGAAGCATGGCACCCGTCAGCAACGGCACCATCATGGGAAAGCCCATCATCAGCAGGACCAGCATAATACACGCCACAACGATGGCGGCGGTCGATGTACTCAGCTCGGCCAGCCCCAGTAAACTCATCAGACTATCCATTATCAGGCGCTCCCTTCTGCTTGTCAGACTGTTTGTCAGAGTCGCCACCGGCAGCGGCCTGATCCGCCTGTTCGCGGGAATAATCCATCAGGTCGTCCGCCAGCCCTGCTTCACTCGCGATCTGCTCGAGTTCGTCCTCGTATTCATCCGGATGGTGCCAGGATAGCCAGGCCCCGGGGCTGATCAGATTACGAACGCCGGCCAGAAAAAACTGGGCGCAACCCACCGCCAGGCCAATAGGCGCAATCATGTAGGCAATCCAGAGCGGAAATTGCAGCGATGGCAGAACCCGGCCCGTTTCGTGCAGTTTCATCACGTAATCCCAGGCGTACACGGTTAAAAGACCGAGCAGCGCACAGGAAAAGAAGCTCACAATCGTCAGCAGGATTTTCTGTCCCAGTGGTGGCAGGACGTCATGAAGTGCAGAAACCCGAATGTGGCGGGCATTCCGAACGCCGTGACCGACACCCACAAAGGTGACGACAACGACAAGGACCTGGGCAAGTTCATCTGCGAAGGAAAGGCTGTGGCCGAGGTTTCGGGCAAACACGTTGATCACACTCACCAACGCCATCACCAGAATACCGACAATCAAAACATAACGTTCGACGACGTTAAGACCAGAATCGAGCCATCTGAAGGGCGTTCTGACAAAACCACCCTTCCCTGACCTCCCCGTATTCTCCGTGGGTTGTGTCATGTTTCCGCTCCATTTCCAATTTGTTGCAATACAGTATAGGTTGTAAAAGGTGGTAAAGATCAAGAAATGTGTCTATCTAATAATGTGTTAGAGTCATAGATGTGACGCAGAAAGCTGTACCAAAAACGACAAGGAGACAAGAACATGACAACTCCCGTACGTTGGCTCGGAAGCCTAGTGATGGCTTTTTCGCTGATTCTGATGGGCTGCTCTGGCGGCGACGACAATGCCAAGAAGGATGAGGCGGCAAGCAACGATTCAGGCTCGATGTCGGAATCCTCTGAACCGGCCAAGCCGGTGACCTGGCGCTTTGCGCTGGAAGAAATCGAAGGCAGCGTCCAGGACGCCTATGCCAAAGAGTTCAAGCGTGAGATGGAAGACGCCTCCGGCGGCAAGATCAAGATCGAGATCTACCCCTACGGCTCACTGGGCACATCGTCCCAGCTGACCGAACTGGTGCAGAACGGCTCGGTCGAGCTCGCCTTTGCCTCACCGGGGCACCTGGCGTCGGTGATTCCGGAGGTCGGCGTGTTCACCCTCAACTTCGTTCTGTCTGATAACAACGACGTGAACGAGGCGGTGCTGTCGAGCGACAAGGTTCATAACCTGTTCGAACCGCCCTACAACAAACAGGGCCTGGAACTGCTTAGCATTGTGCCGGAAGGCTGGATGGTATGGACCGCCAACAAGCCGTTGCGCACGCCAGCGGACTTTGACAACTTCAAGATGCGCACCATGACGTCGCCGATCCTGACCGAGACCTATAAGGCGTACGGCGCAAACCCGTCTCCCATGCCCTACTCCGAGGTTTACAGCGGTCTTCAGCTCAAGCAGATCGACGGTCAGGTCAACCCGGTTTTTGCGATCGAGGAAATGAGTTTCTATGAGGTGCAGGATTATCTGATCGAGGCGCACAACGCCCAGTTCATCTCCACCGTGATTTCAAACAAGGACTGGTACGACAACCTGCCCGAACAACAGCGCAAATGGCTGGATCAGACCCGGGATAAACTGGTGAGCTACATCTATAAGAAGCAGGAGGAATACAACGATGAACGCCTGCAGAAGATCAAGGACAACAGTGATACCAAGGTGATCACCCTCACCAGCGACGAACGCGACAAGTTCCGCGAGGCCAGCATGCCGGTTCGTAAGACCTACATCGACCAGGCTGGCGACAACGGCAAGAAAATCCTCGACACCATCACCAGCATGGTGGCCGAGAAAGAAAAAGAAATGAAATAGTCAGTGAGTGACACGTCAAAGGGGATGCTCAGGCATCCCCTTTTTTTATGGCGTATGACACGGAACCATCGGCGCGACCACCGCGGGCACACCCAGCTCCTGTAGCGCCTGATGCCCTGCCTCCAGTAGCGCCGTGCGAAAGCGGAACTGGTC
>JAWVWU010000316.1:0-3723 GCA_033723595.1 Marinobacter sp.
CGCGTCGTCCCGACCGGCCAACGCATCAATCGCGTTGGTCAGCAGGTTCACCACGATCTGTTCGAGCACCATGGCGTTGGCATGGACCAGATGATCACGGCCCAATTGCAGGCTGTACTTGATCTGCCCCGCTTCCAGTCGTGGTGCCAGCAGGTCCAGTGCATAGCGGACCGGGGCCTGCAGCGATACCATGGCACTCCCGCTGTTGCGCTTGCCGGCAAAAATACGCAACTGACGCGACAGCTTCGACAGCCGATCCACCAGACTTTTGATTTTCTGCAGGTTATTCCGCACCGATTCCGGGCGGTTGCGGTCCAGGAGCACCTGGCTGCTGGCGATGAAATTCGACAGCGCGGTAATGGGCTGGTTGATCTCATGGGCGATGGCCGCCGACATACGACCCAGCGCGGCCAGTTTCTGGTTTTGTGCGAGGGCGGCCTGGGCGGCCTCAAGATCCCGTGTGCGCTCCTCTACCCGGTGCTCGAGAGCCTTGTTGGCATCCTGCAAGGCCTGCTGGGCAGCGGTCAGTTCGGTGACATCCTGGATGGTCAGAATGAATTCATTCTGGTCACCAACGCGAATCGGATTCAGTGTATACAGCACCGGGAAGCGATCACCATCCGACCGCACCCCCACCGCCCGGCAAGAGCCGTTACCGGCCTCCTCAGGCGACCAGGGCTCGATCAGTTCCGACGGATCGCTGAAACTGCGTCCGCTCCCGAGCCGGAACAGGGATCGCGCCTGCTCATTAAGAAACAGCGGTTTGAAGCGCGCGTCCAGGTTGAGCAGACCCACATCGGTGTTCTGGATAATGGCCCGCTGGTGGGACTCCCGCTCAGCGGTCAACCGCGACAGCGCCTGTTGCGCCTGGGTGCGGCGGTAGCGCTCCCGATAGAACAGAATGCCGACCGCAATGCCGGCATAGAGCAGAATGATCAGACTCTGCTTGCCCTGAACCTGCGCCCTCACCCGTTCAAGCGGCACCCGAAGGTGCATCTTCCAGGGGTAGTTGGCGATCGGCGCGTCAAACACAAGCTGCTTGCCGGCATCGCGCAGGTCAAACGTTGACCAGTGGTTCGACTGCCAGCGAGTCACGCGGGTCAGCGGCTCCACCGACCGTTTGCCGTACTGGCGCGTCAGCGCCAACTCCGCCTGATACTGCTCGGGTAGCGGTTGCAACGAGTAATAACGCCACCGCGAACTTGAGGCCAGAAAGACAATGCCTTTCTGATCGGTGACCCAGACCTTATCACCGGACGCCTGCCAGCTTGCCTCCAGCTTGCCCAGGTCAATTTTCACCACAATAACGCCGAGGGTTTTCCCAGCCTTTGAATAGACCGGAGCCGACAGAAACAGGCCGGGAACCCCCGACGTCGCGCCCACCGCAAAATAGAACCCGTCCTTCCCGGCCAGGGCATCGCGAAAGTACGGCCGGAAACTGTAATTCTCACCGACAAAGGTGGCTGCGGAATCGAAATTGCTTGAATAAAACGTCATGCCGCCCGGTCCCATCAGGAAAATCTGATCCGAGCCGGCCTGGCGATTGATCTGTTTCAGCAGGCGGGAGGTTTTCAGCGACTCGCCGGCAACACCCTGGCTCTGATCAACAGACATCAGGGCTGTGACAATGCGCGGATCATCCGCAAGCACCTTGGGCAGGTAGAGGTGGCGATCAATGGTGGCCAGCAGTGACGTTTCATAGGCACCCAGCCGTTGCAGCGAGTCGGCTCTTGCCTGGTCAATCTGAAGACGCATCAGCCACGGCTGGGTCACGACAAGCGCCAGGATCACCACCACCAGACCGATGATCAGCGCAAACCACAGTGACCGGAAAGCCGGGAATACCTTTCCCATAACGTTACCACTTGCAGACTTGGTGCACGGTTATTATTAATTTAGTTGATTGCCCGGCCCCCACAACGACGGGGGCCGGATAGTCTGTCCTGTTGTGCTTTGCGCAGACGCCGAACATCGTCGTTCGACTGCCGGACATCATCCGGAAGCGGACGTTCGGAAACGGCTGACCACCTGTCGCAATTCATTGCCCAGACCCGCCAGGCCGGCGCTGGCACTGGCCGTCTGGCGCGTGGCCTCGGCGCTTTGCTCGCCAATCTGGCTGACCCGTGTCACGCTCTCGCTGATGGCGTGGGCCACACCGCTCTGCTGGTCTGCGGCGCCGGCGATCTGCTGATTCATGCGATCAATCCTCGACACCGCCTCACTGACGCCAATGATCAGCGCGCCGGCTTCACTGGCCTGGCTTTCGGTTTCGGCGGTCAGTTCAAGACTGCCCTCCATTTCCTGAACCGCCCTGGCCGCCATACTCTGCAACCGGACGATCAGATGTTCGATTTCAATGGCAGACTGCTGGGTACGCCCGGCCAGTGCCCTGACTTCATCGGCAACCACCGCAAACCCACGCCCGTGCTCGCCTGCGCGGGCCGCCTCAATGGCTGCATTCAGGGCCAGCAGATTGGTTTGCTCGGAAACCGCCTTGATAACGTCCAGTACCTTGCCGATTTCCTGACTTTCCGTATCAAGCTGCCGAACCGCCTGTGCAGACTGCCGGGCGACCGAGTTCAGGTGCTGAATCTGGCCCAGAACGTTCTGCACCACACGGTCACCTTCCCGGGTTTTGGCGTCGGCGTCGGCCGCTGAGTGTGAAGCCTCTTGTGCGTGGCTAGCCACGTCCCGGGCCGAGGCCGCCAACTCCTCCACCGCCGTCGCCGTCTGGTCCGTCTCACGCTGCTGACGATCAACCCCGACGCGTGTGCGCTCGGCCACGCCGGATAACTGCCCTGCCTCCTCGGCCAACTGATCAACGCTTGCGCGAATACGCCCGATGACACCCCGCAGGCTCTCGGTCATGGTCTGCATAGCCTGCGATAGCTGACCGAGCTCATCCCTGCGGGTGACGGTCACCGACTCGGTCAGGTCACCCTCCGCAATCCGCTGTGCCATCGCTACGGTTTGTCTCAGCGGCACAAAAATCAGTCGACTGATGACGACCGATGACGTGACACCCAGCACGATGGCCACCAGGCTCATCAGCCCGAGCGCATAGTAGGAGCGATGACCGACAGCCCCCATGAGCGCCTCTTGTTGCTGGTAGGCACGTTTGGCGTGAAGGAGCACGCTGTCAGCGCTGCGCTCCATGTTCCTTTGCGCAGCCAGGCTGGCATCCTGAAATTGCTGGTAGGTTGCGAATGCCTGTTTGTACGCATCCAGTGAGTCAACGGCCTTCCTGAGAGCGTCCTGCTCTGCGCCATCCTGAGTTTTTGCAAACCCCACCGCGGCAGCGCGCATGGCGTCGAAAATCTCATGCCACTGATCGCGTGCATTCGGGTCGCGCGTTGCAATATAGCTGAATTCCTTCTTGCGCAGACGGGTCAGTTCCAGCGCCAGATTTGCCGAGGTCTCCAGTGGATCAACCGGGTCTCCCTCAGGCATTCGGGGCAAACGCAAGATAGCCCGCGTCCGCTGGGCAAAGCGTCGCTTGAGCGTATCGAACGTCGTGAGTACCGAGTCGGCCCGGTCTTCCATCAGACGCCGAGCCGCGGCGGCGTTCTTGCGCGCCTCGACGTATGCCTCGAACGCCGAGCGATAGACCTCTGACTGGGCCGACATGCGTTTGAACTGCTGCTGATCCAGATCACTGTCTGACTGCTCAGTCGCCTGTCCGAGCAAACGCTTGATGCGGGTAAGGTCGGTTTCCAGGGCGAG
>JAWVWU010000317.1:0-3690 GCA_033723595.1 Marinobacter sp.
CAATGAATTCCCGGCGGTTGAGCAGGCCGGTCACCGGATCATGCCGACTGAGATAATTGCGGGAATCAGTCTCCCTGGCTCGTGTGGTCAAGTCCCGGGCAACCTGAACCGCGCCCAGCAGTTCGCCCTGATTCCCCAGCAATCTGTGATAGTGCATTTCGTAAACCGGCAGCTCACGGTCCTGCTCGGCCAGCGGCATTTCCACCACAAACTGGTCGCGCTCAAAAGCACGCTGCCAGAGTCGACGGCTCAGTCGCCGCTCGTTTGGAAACCCGCTCAGCAGCTCGCCCAGGTTCGCGCCTTCGACCGGCTCCACGCCAAAGGTCTGCCGGGCCTGGTCACGAAAGGCCTCGTTGAAGCATAACAGGTTGAGATCGGTGTCGACTGCGGCCACGAGATCGTCGGTGGCGGCCATCACCGCTGCCAGCAGTCGATTTGCGTGGTCCCTTGCCTGCTGCTGTTTCTGTTGCCGGCTCAGGTCAATCAGGGTGCCGCCCAGCCGGTTTAACGTCGGGCCGGACTTGAGCACGCGGCCGGTCAGCCGCACCCGGCGGATGTTCTGTCGTGCCGTCAACAGATCAAATTCGTAGCAGAACGGGCTGCCAGTGCTCATGCACCGTCTGAAGAGTGCCCGAACACGGTTCTGATAACCCTGGCAATAAAAAAGGGCCTGCTCCGGGGTAATATCGGAACCCGGCTTCAATTCCAGTAATCGGTATAGGCCGTCGGTCCAGGCGACCTGATTATTGACCGTGTCGAGTTCCCAGATGCCGAGCTGGCCGGCCTCCTCGGTCAGCTCCAGCAGACGGGGATCGAGTGGTTCTGCCGAGCGTCTGATGATGCGGGCACTGGCGGCCTGGTCCGAGTCGCGGATATCGGTCCGCAGGGTAAGCCGCGCGGTGAAGAAAAAACCGTCCTTGTGGCGCAGGGTGAGCAATACCGGCCGACCGCTTTCAAAGCGCTGCCGGTGACCGGGGCTGAACGGGTCATCCTGCCCGGCCGCGACCAGACGGGTCAGTGACTGGCCCATCAGGTCGCTGGCTTCAAATCCGGTGATGGCCGCGGCCTGGCTGTCAACGTGGCGGATGATGCCGTTGTCGTCGACCCGGACCAGCGTCTGGCGGGCATCGCTATGGCCGTTCTCCGCGCGGTAGCGGCTGATGAAAAATTCCTTCAAGGTGACACCCCGATGATTCTTGTTATCCACGCCTCAGGTCAGGCTGATTCCGGAATGGCTGGCCGCACGGGCACGATACCTACCGGTCCGATCCGGAGATGGGTAAAGTAATCAATGCTTCCCTACTTTGCCATACAGCGTCCATCATACGAATAATGGTGACCGAATGAACCCTGCACCGGAGCCCACGTGACTGTCCACAGCCTCCCGATCACACTCGATTTCGACGAGGGTATCGACCGCAAGACCCTGCGACAGCTGAGAGATCGGTTCAGCGAGGTCAACCGGGCCCGGTGGCACCGGGCCCGGTCGGCGCTGACTTACCGTCAGCAGTCTGTGCTGGATGTGCTGCCGCTGGTGTTTCATCTGAATCATCCGGCGTTGCCGGGCTACCTCGACCACGATTGCCCGTACGGGCTTGCGCGTTACCAGCCGTCGGCCGATGAAACGGCGGCAGCCCAACGGCTGGCCCGGTCGTTTACCCTCAGGGACAGCGGCAAACGACGCCCCGACATTGATGCCATGTTCCTGATGGGCAGCCCCGGCACCCTGGGGCACTCGGTGGCCAGCGACCTGGATGTCTGGCTGTGCCACCGGGATGATCTGCCCGAACCCGGTATTCGGAAGCTGGAGCGTAAATCCGAGCAGATCGCCGGCTGGGCCGCCAGCCTTGGTCTGGAGCTCCACGTTTTTGTGTTTTCTGCGCGGGACTGGCGGGCAGGTCGTCAGCGTGCGGAGGTGAATGGCGAAAATTGCGGCAGTGCCCAGCATTTCCTCCTGCTGGATGAGTTTTACCGGACCAGTATTCACCTCGGAGGCCGCTTTCCGCTCTGGTGGCTGATACCGGTCGATGCTGAACGCCGTTATCAGGAACGCGCCCGTCAGCTCATCGACTGCCGTTTTATCCGCGGTGACGATTACATCGATTTCGGGCCGGTGCCGGACATTCCCGAGGAGGAATTCCTGGGGGCCGGCGTCTGGCAGCTTTACAAGGGGATTGACGCCCCCTGGAAGGCCCTGCTGAAGCTGCTGCTGATTGAGTGTTATGCCCGGGACGACTCCCGTGAGCTGCTGTCCATGACCTTCAAACGCGCGGTCTACGACGGCATCAGCGACCCTGATCATCTCGATCCATACGTGTTGTTGTACCAGCGCCTTGAGCGCTGGCTGACTCGCATTGAGGAAGCTGACCGGCTCGATCTGGTGCGTCGCAGTCTGTACCTGAAAGCCGGGCTGCCGCTCAGTCGGGCAGAGGCCAGCGGCGAGCGCTGGCGGGGGCAGCTGTTGCACCGCCTGGTGGCGGACTGGGGCTGGGACGACGCGACCGTCAGAACTCTGGATAACCGAGCCGAGTGGCGAACAGAGCGAGTGATCGCAGTCCGCCGTGCCATCGTCCAGGAACTGACCCACAGCTACCGGTTTCTGTCACGGCTGGCCCGAACCCACGCGGTGAAAGCGGCAATCAGCCCGCAGGACATGGGGCTGCTCGGGCGCAAACTGTACGCCGCGTTTCAACGCAAGGCCGGGAAGATAGAACTGATCAACCCCAACCTCGTACCAACCCTGGCAGAAGAGAATCTGGCTTTCTATCATCAGTCCGCGCAGACCGGTGCTGACGGACCGGAAGGCTGGCAACTCTATCGTGACCTGGAAAACCCGGCGGACGCGTTCTGGCAGCCGGTGATTCGCCGGGCTGGCAACCTCACGGAGATGCTGGTCTGGTGTCACTGCAACGGTCTGCTGACGCGCAGCACCCGGTTGAATGTCCGCGCCGGTCACAGCGCGTTGACGCTCGGAGAATTGCGGGACCTGATCGAATCGCTGCAACAGTCGTTGCCGGTGCCCATTGAACCGGCGGATCGCGAGGCCCTGCAGGCACCGGTTCGCCCGCTGCGAACACTGCTGCTGGTCAATGTGGCGCTTGATCCCCAGGCGCGCCTGACCGAGCGCGGGTTGCACAAACTCAGTGCGCGCCACGACTCCCTGGGATTCAGCGGGGGGCGCGAAAACCTGGTGCAGGCCATTGACCAGGTGACGCTGAGTAGCTGGCATGAGATCAGTCTGCAGCACTACGCGGCTGGCGATACACTGATCCAGTGTCTGAAAAACTACCTGGCCGCGGTGGTGGACAGCCCCGCGCAATTACCTGCGCTGTCGGTGTTCAGCCACAGCAGCAGTCATGGTGTGGCGATTGCCCGGCGGGTACAGGCCCTGTTTGAGGATGTCCAGCGTCATTTTTTCGCGGGTGGGGCCGGTCCCCACCCGTTGCGCTACGTCATTGAAATGGATCGCCGGTTTTTCGTTCTTCAGTTTCAGGATCGTCAACCTGGATTTGTGGGGCTGGACAGCCGGTCGGCGCTGGACGAGTACCTGCAAAAACCCCAGGCTGTCTACGCACCGGTTGTGTTTGATGACCATGCAATGACGGATGACCCGTGGTTGCGTGCAGTCTGCGATGCCAGCCAGCCCGACAGCGTGCAGGTTTTCTATCTCATCAACCGTGAGCGGGCGCA
>JAWVWU010000318.1:0-3652 GCA_033723595.1 Marinobacter sp.
CTTGCGCATGAAGTGACGACTGTAGCGGTCGGCGAGCTGACTGACTTCAAGCATGACCAGCAGGTCAGCGCAGCGGAACTCCGGGTCCCAGCAGGGCGCTCCGCAGACGCGAGCGCCGAGACGCATGTATGCTTTGATCAGGGCCGGCACCGCCATCGGGCGAGTGTCAGTGACCGGTTGAGCCAGGTGGGGAAGCGCCCGGCGTGGCCTGACCCGGAATTCCTCTCCGGCCAGGTATTCGCGCTGTAGCTGAGTGGCGATACGCCATGCCTTGTGCCCCCCGTCTGCCATACTGATGCTGGCGCACCCGATCAGGTAGTCGACCTGTCTGGCGACCAGATAGTCGGCCACGGCGACCCAGAGAAGGCTGATGGTGGCGCCGGTGCGATAGTCCGGGTGAACGCAGGTTCGGCCGAGTTCTGCAAACGTGCCAGCCCGGTGTTGCAGGCAGCTCAGGTCAAACTCGCCCTGTGAATAGAATCCGCCCGCCCGCTCTGCGTCGCGTTGATGTAACACCCGGGTCGTGGCGACCAGGGCGCCGGTTTCCGAATCAGTGACGACCAGATGATCACAGAATGCATCGAACCTGTCTGCATCAATGCCGGGCGTACTGGCACCCAGGTCGGAGCCGTACTCTTCGGAAAAAACCGCGTACCTGAGCGCCTGGGCAGCCCTGATCAGCTCCGGCTGGCGCGTGATGGTGGTTGCAAGACGTCGGGACGGGCGGGCTACACGGGCTGTCTGTGTGGTCATGGCGTTGTCTCTTTGTGTCCATTTGCAGACAAGCCTATGAAGCCGGTGTGACACCGAAATGAAGTTCAGATGACGAGGTGGTGACAGTGAGCGGTGACCGGGGCGTCGCGGTGTGATGCCTGTCACAGGCTGTAACTTCCCGTCAGTTCCATGTATTTTTCTGAACAGCATGTATAATTGCTGTAACGGGGCGTAGCCTGTATCGTCGCTTGGAAGCGTAGTATTTACAGCAGCTTCGTCACTATGAACCGGATCAGGACGGAACGACAGGGTCCGGAGACAAGCAGGGGGCCGGCTTAACCGACAGGTTGGCCAGCAACGGACACATAAGGAAGTTTCTGAAAAAACGGATGCAGCCGAACCGACCGGGTTGATGAGCGACAGAGAAGCTCTGTGGGCAGCGTCTTCGCTGTGACCTTCCGGGTACAAAGGGCAAGCGTGTCTGGCCGCATTCATGGCGATTTTTTCAGAGACTTCCCGGCATAGAGATGGACGGCGTGGAACAGACAAACGAGGCTTGGCGAATTCTCATTGTCGAAGACGATGAAAGACTGGCGGATTTAACTCGAGAGTATCTTGAAAGCAACGGTCTGACGGTGACCCTGGAGTCCCATGGCGGCAACGCCGTGGAGCGCATCAAGAGCGAGCAACCGGATCTGGTGGTGCTTGATCTGATGCTGCCAGGTGAGGACGGACTCTCCATCTGCCGTCGCGTCCGGCCGGCCTACACCGGCCCCATCCTGATGCTGACAGCCCGGACCGACGATCTTGACCAGGTCCTCGGTCTTGAAATGGGGGCCGACGACTACGTCAGCAAACCGGTCAAACCCCGTGTTCTGCTGGCCCGCATCCGCGCATTGCTGCGCCGGGTAACGGAAGGCAGCGGCGCCAACGGCGACGACTCCGGCACGGCGGACGAACCGGTACGACTCCAGTTCAATGACCTGGTGGTGGACCGGGCGATGCGTGAAGCCTGGCTCAATGATGAGAGTATCGACCTGACCAGTGCGGAGTTTGATCTGCTCTGGTTATTGGCCAGCAGCGCCGGACGGGTTCTTAGCCGGGAAGAAATCTTCACAGCGCTGCGCGGGATCGAGTATGACGGCCAGGATCGCTCGATCGACGTGCGCGTGTCCCGCATCCGGCCCAAGATCGGCGACGACCCGGTGCACCCACGCCGGATCAAGACGGTGCGCAGCAAAGGCTATCTGTTCGTCAAGGAAGCCTGATTACGTCAGTTCGTGGTGCCGGCCTGCGTGCCGGCACCCATGTCCAGGGCAAGTCTGATGCCTCTGAAGTTCTTCCTGAAACTCTACGCCCGCCTGATTGGCCTGACGGTGATGGTCATCGTGCTTTGCCTGTCCCTGTTCTGGGGGATCAATGCGGTGCGGCTGCAGTCATGGCAGGAGCGGTTTCCATCGCCGTTGATGCATTGGCTAGCGTCGGTGCCCGCACCGCAGGTGCATTATTCCTGGCTTGACTCGCTCTACGACTTCGCTCAGATCCCCCTGTCTGAACTGACCGTTCAACCGGTGCTTCGCGAGCGTCTGCGATACGGACAGGTCGTCACGCTGAAGACGCCGGTCGGGCCACGGGTACTGATGCTGGACACGCAGGGCGATGTGCTTAGCCTGCAGTTGCGCAATGTCTATCGCGACGTATCGGAAGCGACGGCTCTGGTGATTCGTGAACATCTGAGCGATGTACTGCCAGCGGATCGTGATGCCGCCATGGAAGGCCTGTCTGCGGCTTTTGCCGTGCGGTTGCGGGCCATTGCTGACAATAGCATGTTGCCCGGCGACGCCGTCCTGCAGCGGACCATGGAGCGGGGCATCGCCTTTTACCGGAATGATGATGGCGATGGCCGCGTGCTGATCCGGTTGAGCGATGGCACGCTGGTGCAACAGCTGATGCAGCCCATGTTCAGCCCCTGGGCCTGGCCTGTCCTGCTGCTGCTGACGTTGTTTATCGGCGGCGTGCTGGCGGGAGCCCTCTATCTGTTGCTCCGGGGCGTGGATCAGAATCTGCGTTCTGTCGAGTCGGTTGCCGTGCGGATCGCCCGTGGCGAAATGGAGGCGCGTGTTGACGCAGGCGACAGTACGCTGGTGACCCGCCTTGCGCTGGCGTTCAACAGCATGGCTGAGCACATCCAGAGGTTGGTGGGTGTACAGCGGGAAATGATCCATGCGGTGTCCCACGAACTCCGGACGCCGGTCGCCCGGATCCGGTTCGGCGTGCAGATGATCGAGGACTGTGAGGATCCGGACGATCTTCAAAAGCAGCTCGACGGTATCGACGACGATATCCAGGAACTCGATGAACTGATCGACGAGATTCTGACCTACGCCCGTCTGGAGCAGGGCGGTCCGGTGTTTTCACTGCAGGAAGCGTCGGTGACCGACATAGTCCGGCAGGTCGTCAGCGAACAGTCAATGATCCACACCGGGGTGGTGATCGAGCCGGTCATCCCGGAGAGCTCCGAGAGCTGGGCGCTGTCGGATGTGGAGCCCCGGTACCTGCACCGGGCCATCCAGAATCTGGTCGGTAATGCCGCACGCTATGCCAAAGGCCGGGTCAGCATTCATTGCTATTGTGATGAACAGACCTGCCGGGTTGATGTGGAGGACGATGGGCCCGGCATTCCTGAGTCAGACTGGGAGCGCGTATTCACCGCGTTTGCCCGCCTCGATGACAGTCGAACCCGCACATCGGGCGGTTATGGCCTGGGGCTGTCGATTGTTCGTCGAATTCTTTTCTGGCATGGCGGACAGGCGTTTGTCAGCCGCAGCAGTGAGCTCGGCGGTGCCCGCTTCAGTCTGGTCTGGCCACGACGGAAACCGGATGCCGTTCGCGGCTGACAACGAGATGTAACAAAGTCGCTACACAACTCTCACGGACA
>JAWVWU010000319.1:0-3649 GCA_033723595.1 Marinobacter sp.
GTAATCCAGCGCCATGCTGTTCTTGTAGGGCGGCATGCCCCGGGTGGCTTCGATATTCTTGTCAATCATCTCGGCCGGAATGGGGTAGCCATCGGCGGTTGCGACGGCAATTACTTCTGCCATCAGGGCACGGACCAGGTCTTCGCCGCCGGTGGTGTCCAGCATGGTCGCGGTGTCGGCGCCGTTGGCCAGTACCGACAATGGGTTGAACGGTGTGTTCCAGAGGCACTTGCGCCACCGCTCCCCGACCACTTGCTCGGTCAGGTTGATCTTGATGCCACCGGCCACGAACAGGTCTGACAGCGCCTGGCAGTGTTCGTCGATACCCTCCGGGAAGCGACCCATCACCAGTCGGCCATAGGCCTTGTGCTCGACCTGCCCCGGGCCGGTGCGGCTGGCCGCAATGAAGGCGAGGCAACTGATCAGGGGGTTGTCAGGGAAAGCATCCGCCAGTTCCCGCTCGATGTCCTGACCGTTTTCGATCAGTACCAGGCGGGAGTGCTTGCCGAGCCACGGTGCGACCAGGCCGACCCGATCAATGCCCGGCAGAACCTTCACACAGAGAATCACATAGTCCGGTTGGGAATCCGGACTCTGGCCATCGCGATAGACGTGGTCCGGACGGTAAGACAGATCACCCAGGGGGCTGGTGATGCGGATACCATCCGCAACCACCGCATCGTACTCCGAGCGCATCACCACGCTGACGTGGCAGCCGGCCCGTTTGAGAATGGCGCCGTAAAAGCTGCCGATGGCACCGGCACCGATGATGACAACACTGGGTTTGGTCGACATAAACAATACTCCTGAACGTGCAATCATGGTTATCGAGGGTGAGCGGGACCGTGCGTCAGTTGTGGTTGTACGGTGGTTACGACGCCCGGCGCCTCCGGCACTCTTCGGTTGTCCGCACCCTCGGCGGAAAGTCCTTAACGCCGTCCGGGCGCCGGGCCCAGATGAGCACCGCCGTCAATCAGCAGCGATTCACCGGTGGTCAGGTCGCCGCCGATGATCAGTCCCAGGACCACCTGGGCCACGGATTCCGGCGAGGCGGTCTCGTGCAGCGGCGCGGCTGCGCGGGTTTTGGCCAGCAGTCGGTCATAGGTGTCTTTGCCCAGCCCCTTCTCCAGCCACTCGCCCTGGACAAAGCCCGGGCAAATCGCATTGACGCGGATTTCCGGACCCAGCACCCGGGCCAGGGATTTGGTCATGGTCAGCAACGCGCCCTTGGAGGCGGCGTAGGCAATCGAGCTGCCCACACCCGCGAGGCCGGCAATAGAGGCCATGTTGACCACATGGGCCGAACCCCGGGCCCGCATGGGCTTTTCCGCGGCCCGGGTCATCTGATACGCCCCGACCGTGTTGACGCTGTAAAGATCCAGAAAGTCTTGCTTGTCCAGGCCATCGAGGTTGGCGTGGTCACAGAATTTGGTCGTGCCCGCATTGTTGATCAGGATGTCCAGCCGGCCGAAGGTCTCGAGCGTCGCCGCCACCAAGGCTCTGCAGTCTGCGTCATCGGCCACGTCGGCCCGCTGCACCAGTGTCCGCACGCCCAGGGCTTCGCACTCGCGGGCGACGGCATTGGCGCCATCGGCATTGCGGCTGTAGTTGATGACAACGTGACAGCCCTGGGCGGCAAAGGTGCGGGCGATGGCGGCTCCGATGCCGGATGAGGAGCCGGTGACGATGGCAACAGCGTCTTTCAGGTTCATGGCGTTGATTCCGTTAAGTTGTTATTGAGGGTCAACGATCAGGGTGTCCGCCGTGTGCACGCGGCGGTGATCAGCACAAAAATGGTATCTTCTCTCGTTCTGCGGAATACAGCAAACATTCCGGGTCCGCTCGTCGCGGTTGAACCGAACTCAGCGGACCGGGCTGAAGCGCTGCGGTTCAATCAGCAGGTGATGGCTTTCATCGCCCAGACCCACCTGACCTTCCTGGATGGTGCACTGCAGGTTCATGGCCCGGTTAGCCAGGGCGCCCAGTTGCTCGCTGGCCTCGTCCGGCAGGTTGAACACCTCCAGATTGGCGAAGCGGCTGAGCTTGCCCTGATTCTTGTCCCACCAGAGCTGTGCGGCGCGGCCGCCGTAGGTGTAGACCCGCACCCGTCTGGCGCGGTTGCACGCTTTGCGCAGTCGACTCTCATCCGGCAGCCCCAGCTCGATCCACAGCTCGATCTCATCACTCAGGCTTTTCTGCCAGAGCTCCGGTTCGTCATCGGTGCTCAGCCCTCGGGTAAACTGCAGCGTATCGCTGGCGTTGAGTGCGAACGCCAGCACCCGGACCATCATCCGCTCATCGGTTTCCGACGGATGGCGGGCCAGGGTGAGCGAGTGTTCGGCGTAGTAATGGCGGTCCATATCGGCAACGTTCAGGGTTGCCTTGAAGATGGTTGCTTTCAGAGCCATGGTCGATCCTGGTCAGGCATTTTTGATGGCGGGTACTGTACAATGTTCCGGCCGGCCCGGGATACGCCCGCGCCAGCCGGACAGCCGCCGCCTGCCTGCCAGGGCTGACGGCGCATCCCTTTCCCGACAGGAGACACGGCACCATGGAGCAACACACCGGCAGCTGTCTATGCCAGGCCATCCGTTTCGAGATCGACGGTCCGCTGGACCCTATCCAGATCTGTCACTGCCAGCAGTGTCGCAAGGCACAGGGTACACCCCTGGTGACCAACATTCCGGTTGCGACGGCATCATTCAGGCTGGTGGCCGGGGCCGACCTGCTGGCCGAATTCGAATCATCGCCGGGCAAAAAGCGTTGCTTTTGTCGAAACTGTGGATCGCCGGTCATCAGTCGCCGGGACGATCGTCCTGACGTGGTACGGGTTCGCGCCGGACTGATCGACGGGCCGCTGAATGTGCGACCCGTCTCCCATGCCTGGACCGGATCCCGGGCTGACTGGTGGGACATCCTGGACGACCTGCCTCAGTATCCCGAAGCCCGGCCTTAACGATCAGGCGTCCTTGTAAATGTCGCTGAACTTGTCCCGCAACTGATTTTTCTGGACCTTGCCCATGGTGTTGCGGGGCAGACTGTCCACGAAGAAGACCCGTTTGGGTTGCTTGTATTTGGCCAGGTGCCCGGCCAGTGCTGACAGTACGTCCGCCTCGGTGACAGACGCTCCCGGCTGGAGCACGACCACGGCGGTCACGCCCTCCCCGAAATCCGGGTGAGGAACGCCAATGACGGCCGATTCAACCACGCCATCCATCTCGTCGATAACCTGTTCCACTTCCTTGGGATAGACGTTGAAGCCGCCGGAAATGACCAGGTCCTTGTCGCGACCAACAATGTGCACGTAGCCGCGTTCATCAATCAGGGCCAGGTCGCCGGTGATGAAAAAGCCGTCGGGCAGCAGTTCTTCCCGGGTTTTTTCCGGCATACGCCAGTAGCCCTTGAACACGTTGGGGCCGCGCACCTGAAGAATGCCGATCTCCCCCTGGGGCACTGCTTCCAGGGTTTCCCGGTCGGTCACCCGGACTTCCACGCCCGGCAGCGGCATGCCGACCGTACCGGCGACCCGGTCACCGTCATAGGGGTTGGACGTGTTCATGTTGGTTTCCGTCATGCCGTAACGTTCAAGAATGGCATGACCGGTGCGCTGCTGGAATTCCTGATGGGTTTCCGCGGTCAGCGGCGCTGA
>JAWVWU010000320.1:0-3635 GCA_033723595.1 Marinobacter sp.
ACTGGGCAACTGCTTGACCAGAGAGCCAAAGGTTTCCTCCATCTCGGCCATCTGCTTCTTGAAGACGTCCAGGTTGGCGACCTTGTACGCTTTGTTTTCGTATTGCTTGCGCAGATCGGTCTCCGTCTTTTTGACCTGATCAAGCTGTGCATACTGGTCTTTCACAAAAAACCAGTAGCCGCCGCCGAGAACCAGACCAAACACGATCAGCAGCACGATTGCCTTGATCGGCGCAGGCCAGATGCCGGCGTTGTTGACATCAAGATCGTTGATGTCGAATTCATTGAGGTTTTTGAGAGAGTCCGCGAGGCTCATTTTGCTTTCTCCGCTTCGGGCTCCGGCGTCTTCTGCTTGACGGACAGGTTGAACTGGCTGTAGCCAGCACGACGATTGTCAGCAGAGGACACGTTGGTCAGGTTGGGATCGGTAAACCAGTCAGAATTCTCGAAATGCCGCATCAGGGTGGAGATTCGGCTGTTCGACTCCGCCATGCCGACAATATCGAGACGATCTCCCGATTTTTTCAGACTGGTGTAATACAGGCCTTCGGGCAACGTGCGAACCAATTCATCAAACACGCGGACAATGATCGGACGCTTGCCCTGCAAGTCCTGAATGACCCGCATACGCGCCAGCAGTTCATCACGCTTGCGTTTGAGGTCTTCGATCTCTTTGATCTGCGCATCAAGTTTCTTGGTCGCGGTCTGAATGTAGCTGTTGCGGGATTGCTGGTAGGAGATCTGCGAATCCAGATCGGACTTCCACAGAAACGCAAGGCCACCCGCCACAATCAGGGCGCCCACCAACATGACCAGAAACTGCTGTTGTTTCTCGGCCCGGAGTTCTTCTCGCCAGGGTCTGAGGTTAATCTTGGCCATCAGTCAAAACTCCTCATTGCCAGGCCACAGGCGATCATCAGCGACGGCGCGTCATTACTCAGCGCAGAGGCGTTGACCCGCGATCCGACTGACATATCGGCAAACGGATTGGCAACCAGCGTCGCCGTACCGGTTTTCTCTTCCACCATGGCCGTCAAACCCTGAATTGACGCGGTACCACCTGCCAGGATCACATAATCGACCGCGTTATACTGGCTGGCACCAAAGAAGAACTGCAGCGCCCTGGCCACCTGCTGAACGACCGCTTCGCGGAATGGCACCAGCACCTCCTGCTCGTAGTCGTCAGGCAGACCGCCCTGCTTTTTTGCAAGCCCGGCTTCTTCCAGGGACAACCCGTAGCGGCGCTGAATTTCCTCGGTTAATTGCTTGCCACCGAAAATCTGCTCGCGCGTGTACACTGTCTTGCCGTCAGCCAGGACACTCAACGTCGTCATGGTGGCACCGACATCCACAATCGCCACGACCAGTTCCTCACCCTGGGAATCGAGTTGAGGCTCAATCAACTGGTAGGCACGCTCGAGCGCGTAGGCTTCAACGTCGACAATTTTTGCGGTTAACGACGCCACTTCCAGCGCATCTTCGCGAATATCGACATTTTCTTTTCGGCAGGCGGCCAGCAGCACATCCACCTGATCCGGATTGGAATCTGACGGGCCCTGCACTTCAAAGTCGATGGCGACTTCGTCGAGCGGATACGGAATGTATTGATCAGCCTCAAGCGCGATCTGATCCTCCATTTCGAACTCGTTGAGCCCGGAGGTCATCTGGATCACCTTGGTTATAACGGCCGAACCGGATACCGCGACGGCAGCCTGCTTCAACCCGGTGCGAGACTTGCTCGCCACCCGCTTGAGCACTTCGCCAACCGCCTCGACATCGGTGATGTTTTTTTCGACAACCGCATTCGCCGGCAGCGCCTCAACGGCGTAGCTTTCTACCTTATAGCGGCTGCCCTGCTTTGAAAGCTCTAGCAGTTTCACGGAGCTGGAACTGACGTCCACGCCCAACACTGCACTGGATTTTTTACCGAACAATCCGAACACGCGCTCACCCTATACCTGGTTACATGCACCCGGTTATATGTTTTTTATTTAAGAGAATTTCTGTCACTTTCCGTCTACAATGCCCGTTCATGATTTTTGAGAGGCAGCGCGGCGGCGAAGAGACCTCGTCCTTCCTAAAGCAATTTCTCAAATGATAGACCTATATCCAACAGTTGTCAGAAAAAATGTCCCGATTACTCCGAACATCCCGTGTCCTTTTGTGGTTTCTCCTAACCGGGCTGAGCCTGGGCATAATGATCACCTCAAGCTTCTACCTTTATTTACGGCCGGGATTGCCCTCAGTTGAACAGCTGACAGACATCCAGCTGCAGACACCTCTGCGGGTCTTCAGCGCGGACAACAGATTAATAGCAGAATTCGGTGAAAAGAGAAGGGCACCAGTCACAATCGAACAGATCCCTACAATTCAGTTACATGCGTTCCTGGCGGCCGAAGACTCCCGTTTTTATGAGCACATCGGGGTAGACTTTAAAGGCCTGCTGCGGGCTGCCGTCGAACTGGTCACGACCGGATCGATCCAGTCCGGGGGTAGTACCATCACAATGCAGGTTGCAAAAAATTACTTTTTGTCACGCGATCGGACGTTTATCCGCAAGTTCAACGAGATACTTCTGGCTCTTCAGATTGAACGTGAGCTGCCAAAAAACAAGATTCTCGAGCTGTATCTGAACAAGATCTATCTGGGCAATCGCGCTTACGGCATCGAGTCTGCCGCGCGGGTCTACTACGACAAAAGCGTCAACGAACTCAGCCTGGCGCAAATGGCCATGCTGGCCGGGCTTCCCAAAGCGCCGTCGGCCTACAACCCGATTGCCAATCCGCAACGCGCTCTGTCACGGCGCAACTGGATCCTCGGTCGCATGCGGGATCTGGGCTACATCACGCCGGACGCCTTTACGCTGGCCTCAGCGGCGCCCATTACGGCCAGTTACAACGGCCCATCGACTGACCTGAAAGCAGATTATGTGGCAGAGATGGCCCGGTCAGAGATGGTACGGCGCTACGGCGACGCTGCCTATACCGACGGCTACAAGGTGACCCTGACGGTCATCAGCGACCGCCAGCGCGCAGCGACGGAGGGGTTGAGGGACGGACTCGAGGCCTACGACCATCGCCATGGTTTCCGGGGCCCCGTGGGTCATATTAGCCAGGACACGCTCAAGTCCGGCGAACTCGATGATGCGCTGTCACCCTACGCCCGCATAGAGTCGCTCTACCCTGCCGTTGTCACCGGTATCAAGGACGACCAGGTCAGCCTGTACGGCCGCCAACTGGGACAGGCCGTCATGGCCTTCGATACCATGACCTGGGCACGGCGCTATAAAACCGAGAATCTGGAAGGTCCCGAACCGAAAACACCCTCTGATGTGGTGTCTCCGGGTGACGTGGTCTACGTCAAGCCCCTGCCGGTGAAGGATGAGAACAATCCGGACCCGGCCCGACTGCCCGATCAGCCTGACACCCCCCGGGCCGTTGCCTTGTCCCAGATTCCTGACATTCAGGGTGCGCTGGTCGGCCTGAATGCGAAAACCGGGGCCATCCAGGCGCTGACCGGCGGCTACAGTTTCGACCTGACCAAATACAACCGGGCGATTCAGGCCAAACGCCAGCCGGGCTCAAACTTCAAACCCTTCCTGTACCTGTCTGCACTGGAACAGGGGCGTACCGCGGC